>NZ_JBGCCU010000015.1 GCF_041261445.1 Catenulispora sp. EB89 | reverse complement strand
ACCAGCTCACCAGTCCACTCACCCTGCATAACAGCAGTCTGACCCCGCCGACCAAACGACGAGGTCAGAACGCATGATTTTCATCGGCCTTCTAGTGCCTGTTTCGGCCTGACTTCGGCGGACCTCTGCCGTACTCGGTTTTGCTGGGCCCTACTAGGTCCTGCTGGGTTCTGCTGGGTCCTGCTCGGTCCTACTTGGTGGTCAGCGTGACCGTCAGGATGCTGCGGTAGCTGGCCAGGTCGTTCGCGCCGACCGTGTACAGCGCGTTCGGGTCGGTGCCCAGCGCCGTGCCCGGCTTCGGCAGCGGCTTGGGGGTGCGGTAGCCGGCGAACACCATGGTCGCGGTCTTGCCGTCGTGGCCGAGCACGACCTGCGGGCCGTAGATGCGGCCGCTGTAGTACAGCGCCGGAGCGGTCTGCGGGAACGTGGTGTCGACCGACAGCAGCGGGTTGGTGAAGCCGTCGACGATCTTCCAGTTCACGCCGTCCTTGCTGGTGGCGTAGCCGATGTAGTGGAAGCCGTCGCTGTCGCCGTCGTAGCAGTTGCCGGCGGCGTAGAACAGGCCCAGGGTGCCGTCGGGGTTCTTCACCACGGTGCCCGAGGGGCTGACGAACCGGGTCGCGGTCGCGCCGGTGCTCTCGTTGTCACCCAGGCCGGAGACCGGGCCGTTGTCGGTGAAGTGGATGCCGTCGCGCGTGGTGGCGCTGCGCACCGTGGAGCGGTCCTCGTTGTTGCCGTAGTACGGCGCCTTGTTCTTGCCCTCGCCGATCTTGTTCAGCGTGGCGAACGGGACGGCGCAGGCGTTTGCCTGGTCGGCGGTCTTGAAGTAGTCCAGCTGCTTCTCGACGTACAGCACGGTCACCGAGCGGCCGTCCTTGGCCGGGAGCACGCCCAGGATGCCGTCCGGGGAGACCAGGCCGGTGGTGGCCTGGGTGTCGGCCGGGACCACCGGGTAGGTGCCGGCCGCGGCGCCGCCGGCCGCGGTGCCCGTGCCGCCCGAGCAGCCGATGAACGAGGTCGCGGTCGAGTCCGTGCAGCGCACGTCCTGCAGGCCGGCCGAGGTCTGGATCCGGACCGTGCCCGGGATCTCGAACGCCGAGGTGTCGGCGGCCGGGATCGTGGCGGCCGGCAGCGTCACCGCGGCGGTCAGCGTGGTCGTCGCGCCGGTCCCGACGGCCTGCGCCGAGGGCAGTTTGGCCAGCGGGTTGCGGGCGTCGGCGTCGACCTTGTGGACCAGCAGCTGCGAGCCGGGGGTGTCGGCGGTCGGCCGGGTCAGCGTGTACAGGAAGTCCTTCCCGTTCACGTGCAGCACGGTCGGGTGGCCCTGGCCGTCGTCGTTCAGCGCCGGCGAGGGGCACTGGCCCTTCTGCGACTCCAGCGCCTGGCCCTGGTAGGTCCAGGTCTTGCCGCCGTCGTCGGACTTGGCCGCCAGGACCGCCTCGTCGGTGTCCTTCGGACGGTAGTCGAAGAAGCCGCGCAGGTGCTGGCCGCTGCCGGTGACGTTCGGGAAGTAGGCCGGCTGGAACAGCTCGCTGCCCGGGCTGCGGGTGACGTTCCCGTTGGCGTCGCAGTAGCCGGCGGTCGGCGAGCCGTACGTCGCCGGGGTCTGGCCCAGCGTCCACGGGCCGCCCTTCAGCGTGGCCGGCGTGACCTGGCCGGACAGCGTCCAGGTGGTCGGCTGCCCGTGGTGCCGGCCGGCGGCCATGGCCGTGGCCGGGACCAGCAGGGCCGAGCCCACGGCCAGGGCGACCGCCGAGACCGCGAGGCGTCGCTTGGACGCGAGGTAGATTCTCATGAGGCGGATTTCTACAACGCCTGTTCGAGGGATCGGTGAACTGCGGTTATATCTGACGCGCGTTCACATGAACAGTTTGTGAGGAGAGGATCGTGCGGATCCGCGTAGGTGGCCGTGAGGACGTCCCGTTGCTCCTGCGGTTCGGGGACGAGGCGGTCGCGTGGATGAACGCCCGGGGGAACACCGGGCAGTGGGGGACCGAGCCCTGGACCGGCAACGACAAGCGGCGCGAGGGGTTCGAGCGGCGGGCCGGCACCGGCGGGTTGCGGGTGCTGGAGGACGAGGACGGGACACCGCTCGGGGCCATGGTGATCACCGAGGAGCGGCAGCCTTACGTGCCGGAGGCGGAGGAGCGGGAGCTGTATGTCAACTTCCTGATCACGTCGCGACGGCACGCGGGGCGCGGGGCCGGGCGGATGCTGGTGGAGCGGGCCAAGCTTGAGGCGGCGGAGCGGGGAATCGATCTGCTGCGGGTGGACTGCTGGGCGGGGGAGGGCGGGAACCTGGTGAAGGTTTACGAGGGGTACGGGTTCCGGCGGGTGCAGGAGTTCACGATCGCGGAGGCCGGGGATTGGCCGGGGATGTTGCTGGCTATGCGGTTGTCGGAGTTGCCGCCGGTCGCAGCCAGCTGATGCAGTCGGCGATGGTGCCGGCGCAGTCGGTGGGGTCGGTGTCGGTGGTGTCGACGATCAGGTCGTAGCGCACGCCTTTGTGCACGACGTCCGCCTGCTGCGCGGCCATTCCCACGGTGCGGTCGCCGCGCTGCTGTTCGCGGCGTGCGGCGACGGCGGCGTCGCAGCGGACGCCGACCCACAGCACGTTCAGATCGCCGAGGGCCTGCTCCCAGCGGTGTTGGCTGGCCGCGCCGCCGAGGAAGACGTCGTCGACGACGACGTTCGCGCCGGCGCGAACGGTCGCGGCGATGCCGGCCATCCAGGCGGCTTCCAGGGCGCGGAAGTCCGCGCCGACGGCGACCCCGCCGTCCGCTTCGAACTGGATTCCGCTGTCTGCGGAGAGCATTTTCTCCGGCAGCGCGTCGACGAAGTCGTCGATGCTGAAGGCGAGCCAGGGCTGTGGCAGAACGGCCTGAAGCCTGCGCGCGATGGTGGTCTTGCCGGAGCTGGAGCCGCCATTGAGGATGACGACGCGGGTTGTCGCGCGCGGTGTCGCGCGGGGTGTCACGCCGAGGTCCCGTGGCGTCCGGCCCCGTCGGCGAACCGCTGCGCACCCGAGACCGCCTCGGCCAAAGACACCTGCCCGTGCCGCAGCTCGTTGCGCAGGGCGGCTTCCTCGTCCAGCCCGTCTTGTTCGAGCACTGACATACGGTCCTCGCGCAGGCAGAGCTGCGGCAACGCGGCGATCTCGGCGGCCAGCGCCTCGGCGGCCTCGCGAACCGTCCCGTCCGCCACGACCCGATTGGCGAGGCCCCAGCCCAGAGCCTCATCGGCGGCGACGGCGCGCCCGGTGAGGATCATGTCCATCGCGCGGCTGTGCCCGATCAGACGCGGGAGTCGCACCGTGCCACCGTCGACCAGCGGCACGCCCCACCGCCGACAGAAGACACCGAAGACCGCACTCTCCTCCACGACCCGCAGGTCGCACCACAACGCCAGCTCCAGCCCGCCGGCCACAGCATGCCCCGCAACCGCCGCGATCACCGGCTTCGAAAGCCGCAGCCGCGAGGGCCCCATCGGCCCATCGCCGTAGGCGAGCATCCCGGCCGGCACCGCACCGACGGTCAAAGCCTTGAGATCGAAGCCGGCACAGAACGTCCCGCCCTCGCCATAGAACACCGCGACATGCGCGTCGGCATCCTCCTCGAACTCCCGGAACGCCGCCAGCAACGCCAAAGCCGTCGCCGGATCCACGGCATTGCGCACCTCGGGACGATGCAGGATGACGGTGGTGACGGGACCGCTCTTCTCGGTGCGGACGGCAGGGTGCTCGGTGTTCATGGGGGAAGTTTGGCCTCCCCGCCGTCCGTCCGCCACATCTGTCAGATGTGGCGCCGCGACGCGGGCCGCATCTTGCCCTTGGCGTAAACGCCGCTACTCGGACCCCGGACTGGTGCTGATGTCATCCACCGACACCCAGGTCTCCACACCGCCGTCCGGCGGTCGCAGCGCCACCGTGTTCACACCGACGTAAGCCATGAGCTTGTACGTCTTTCCGGCGTAGCTGACCAGGGACCCCGGCCGCGGGTTGGTCGGACACGAGGACGTCATCTGAGGCTCGTTTTCCACGACACCCAGTGTCCTGAGCGAACCCGGCGTCGGCGCGCCGTCCCAAAGGCGTCAAACCGGTGTCATTTCGGTGGTCAGGACCCTAGATTTGGACCATGACGAACGACACGCTGAAGACTGCTCGGCTCAGCCTGCGTCTGAGTCAAGAAGAGTTCGCTCGCCGCATTCGAGAGGCCGGAAAGGCGGTCGGGGAGCCCAACGACGCCAGCAAGCGGCTCGTTCAGCGCTGGGAGTCGGGCGCCACGGTCCAGCCCCGGCCGGTCTACGCACGCGCTCTGGAGGCTGTTCTCGGGGTGCCGATCGAAGCGATGGGCTTTCCCGCGAGAGTCAGCCCTGACCGAGAAGGAGGTCATGACATGTCCGCTGCGGAGGTTTCCGCCCAGGGCATCGCCAACCCCGAGTCTGCGGGTGGTGACCAGACAGTGCAGCCCGGCTTCTCGGGCATCTGGCTGTCCCGTTACGAGTTCTACTCGTCCAGCCGGGAGCAGACGTTCACCGGCGCCCACCATCTCCTCCTGCTCCAGACAGGGGACCGGATCACGGGCCGGTCCGTCTCCCCGAACTCTCTCGACCCGCAGTCCTCGATGAGCCTTGATCTGACCGTCGACCGGAACATCATCACCGGGACGTGGCGCGAGCGGACGGGAGAAGAGGGCTTCTACCGCGGCGCCACGTACTACGGCGCGCTTCAGATGCTCGCCGAGCCGACCGGACGCCGCATCGTCGGGAAGTGGGTCGGGTTCGGAAAGGATTTCGACGTCAACACCGGCCCGTGGGAACTCAGGTTCCTCGACGCCAGCACTGCTCCTGGCACGATCGAGCGCTACGCGTCAGCTCCGGAGTAGCCGCCGCCATGGTCTAGGGGTTCGCTGGAGTCGCCGGGCGTGCCGTTGAGTGCTGGACTGAGAACCTCCACCGGCTCCGCGAGACCTCAGCGTACGGCGTGTGCTGGGACCTCATTCGAGACCCTCGGCGTTGTTCTCTGAGACTGTGCTGACCTCGGGCGTTTAGCTGATGTGAATAATTGTGTGAACGCCGGGCGAGAGCGTCGTAGTGGTCTGTAGGATCGGGGCATGGCGATTCCCCGGCGTAAGTCTGGCCAGTTGAGTAAGTCTGGCCAGTCGGTAAGGGTTGGGAAGGTGTTCGTCGCGGGTGGGCTGCCCACAGTGACCTATGTTCCCCGTGAGGCTCTTAACCTCGAGCAGAATTTTGAGGACTACCTCGATGAGGGGCATCGAGTGCTGTCAGTGTCCGGACCTACCAAGACCGGCAAGACAGTGCTTATCAGGAGTGTGCTCCGCGATGACAGTGCAATTTGGCTGTCGGGAGGGGCGATCTCATCGGCTGAAGAGTTCTGGGCCACGCTTGCAGATCATCTGGGTGTGCACACTACGATTGAGACATCCTCAACATCCAGCGAGCGGGCGACTTCATCAAGCAAGGGTCAGATCAACATCCTTGCGGTCCAGGGTGGAGTCGATTCAGGGTCGGATTCATCCAACTCGATTAGCGACAAGTTCACTCGCAATCGTCCCGTTGCTATGGCTGTACGTTCGGAACTTCTGCGCGAGCAGTACCCCATCGTGGTTGACGACTTTCATTACATTCCTGCGGAAGCGCAACTTGAGATCGTTCGAGGTTTGAAAGACCTCATTTTTGAGGGACTGCCCGTAATTGTCATTGCTGTCCCCCATCGGGCCTATGATGTTGTCCGCGTAGAGCGTGAGATGACTGGTCGGGTACAGCAGCTGAAAGTCAGCTTTTGGTCTGATGATGATCTAAAAGGGATTGCCACTGCGGGTTTTGCGGCACTCAACGTTGTTGACGATGGTGGCGATCTGGCCGCCCGGCTGGTGAAAGAGAGCTTCGGCAGCCCGCACCTGATGCGGGATTTCTGTTTGAACCTCTGTAAGGCGAATAACATCCGCGAGGCTGTTGCGAAGCCGGTGAAGCTGAAAGCCCCGAACTGGGATAATTTCTTTGCGGAGCGATCGTCGTTGGCGTCCAAAACGGCCTTTGAGTTGTTGGCGCGAGGCCCGCGTCAACGCACCGATCGGAAGCCACGGGTACTCAAGAATGGTTCGACAACGGATATCTACGGCGCAACGCTCGAGGCAATCGCCTGGACGGGGCCGTTGACGGAGGTCACCTACGAGCAGGTGAGAGGTGGGCTCCGCGAGGTTATGGCGGATGAGATCCCGCAGAGGCATGAGGTGACACGGGTCCTTGAAGAGATGGCGCGTATCGCTCGCGAACAGACTCAAGGTGAACCAGTAGTTGATTATGATGTGCCACTGGCAACCCTCTATATCGCAGACCCCTACTTCGCGTTCTTTCTCCGATGGGGTCAGCGTACGACGACGTAGCCCGTGCTATTGTCGTATGTTAGTGACAATGGCATTGGTGTCACTGGGATGAGAAATTTCTTTCCCTCTGGTCGGCGCTGCGGATGCTTGCTGTGTTAATATATTCAATCAGATCTGAGGGGGATGCAGATTCCTGACGGGGATCTGCACCCCGACCCGGACGCTCGCCTCACCGCCACCTATCCTCAAACGGGCAGTCCGGTACGCCGTCTGGCACCTTCGCGGCGGTGAGGTGGCCGCAAGCACACCGCACCCGGTGCCTGTGGGTTTCGGTCACCTGCACGCACATCGGCGGAATGTCGTGGCACTGCCGCCGGGTGAACCTAGCCGAGATCCGCGGAAGCATCGATTCGCGGACGGTGCAGTCCGCCGGGAACTCGTCCAGTTGACGGTCCGGGCGCTCCACCAGCTCCAGCGACACGTCCGGGTGCACCGGGCTGCTTGCCGCGCGGCTGCCCCGACGAACGCTTCTTGCGCCGCTCGGGCTTCACGAACATGTCCGAGGATTGCGGCATCGAGGAGTACCCCGAGTTCCGGCCCAGCCTCGCCCGCAGTTCGACGACCTCGTCGGTCAGGCGGACCACCGTGGACTTCGGGTCCTCGATCTGCCGCTGCTGCAACGCGAGCAGCGCAAGGAGATCTTCCCGCGACGGCGACTCCAGCCCCCCGACGACGCAAGACAGAACCCTGTCACACACTACGCAGGTCCCGCCGCCATCAGATCCCGATCTTCAGATCTGAATGGATACGTGCTAATGCCGAGGTCGATCGGTGTCGGTCGGGGCCGTCCTCGAACGGCCCCGACCTGCTGCTTCGGCCGACTAGATGTGCCGCCGCGACTGCACCACCCGGAACCGGCTCGCCACGTAAGCCAGGTCCGAAAGCGCCGCGTTCGCCGCCGGGTTGGCGCCGGTGGCGTGGAAGTCGGAGAACGCTGCGCTCTGGTTCACGTACACGCCGCCGGTCAGGTTGACCGAGAGGTTCACGCCGGCGTCCAGCGCCGCGTCCTCGGTCTGTGCGATCACGTCGTCGTGGGTGGAGTACACCGCGGCGGTGATGGCGCCGTGGTCGCGGACGGTTTTGCGGAAGGTCTCGATGGCCTGGTCGGTGCTGTCGGCGGCGATCAGGAAGCTGATCGGGCCGAACCACTCGCCGGTGTAGACGTCGGTGTCCGCGATGTCGATCGCGGCGATCAGCGGGGTGCGGACCTCGGCGTCCGGGTACTCGGCGTTCGACACGGTGCGGGAGGCCAGGACGGTCTTGCCGACCGATTCGGCCTGCTTCAGGCGGTCGGTGACGCCGGGGTTGCACACCGCGCCGAGCAGGGCGTTGGCGCGTGCGTCGTCGCCGAGCAGCTTCTCCACGGCGCCGGCCAGGTCGGCGGCGAAGTCGTCGAAGGACTTGTGCTCGCCGGCGACCGTGATGCCCTCGCGGGGGACGAAGATGTTCTGCGGCGTGGTGCACATCTGGCCGCTGTAGAGCGAGAACGAGAACGCCAGGTTGCCCAGCATCCCCTTGTAGTCCTCGACCGAGTCGACGATCACCGTGTTGATGCCGGCCTTCTCCGTGTACACCGCGGCCTGCGGCGCGTTGCGCTCCAGCCACACGCCGAACTCGGTCGAGCCCGTGTAGTCGATGATGCGGATCTCCGGGCGCAGCGCCAGCGTCTTGGCCAGCCCCTCGCCCGGCTTCTCCACCGCCAGCGCGACCAGGTCCGGGTCGAAGCCGGCCTCGGCGAGGGTGTCGCGCAGCACCGCGACCGTGATCGCCAGCGGCAGGACCGCGTTCGGGTGCGGCTTCACGACCACCGCGTTGCCGGTGGCCAGCGAGGCGAACAGGCCCGGGTAGCTGTTCCAGGTCGGGAACGTGTTGCAGCCGATCACCAGGCCGATGCCGCGCGGCACGGCGGTGAACTTCTTCGCCATGTGCAGCGCCGGCTTCGGCCCCTGCGGCTTCTCCCACTCCGCCGCCGAGACCTGCGCGGTCTGCGCCGCGTAGGCGTACGCGACCGCCTCCAGCCCGCGGTCCTGCGCGTGCGGGCCGCCGGCCTGGAACGCCATGCCGAACGCCTGGCCGGAGGTGTGGTGCACGGCGTGCGCGATCTCGTGCGTGCGCTCGTTCAGCCGCGCCAGCGCCTCGATCAGTACCGCGGCCCGCGCCTCGGGGCCGGCGTCGCGCCACTTCGGCATCGCCTTTTCCATCGCCGGCAGCAGGACGTCCAGGTCCGGGTGCGGGTACGTGACGCCCAGCGCCACCCCGTACGGCGACTTCTCGGCGCCGACCAGCTCGTCGGTCCCGGGCTGGGCCAGCGGGAACGGCCGGTTCAGGTAGCCCTCGTACGCCGCCTTCCCGGTGCCGGCGGACTCCTCGCCGTACGCCTTCGGGATCTCCGGGTACGGCGTCCAGAACGCGCGTTCGCGGATCGCCTGCACCGCCCGATCGAGGGTCTCACGGTGGCGGACGGTGAACTGCTCGGCCGTGGCGGTCATCTGTGACTCCCGGAATGCTGGTGTGTCGGCCCTGACGGGATCTAGAGTAAACCGAACGGTCGGTCGGTTCCAGGGTGGGACACCCCCCGAGGCCGCCGCCTGGGAAGGAGTGGACGCGGATGGTGGCGAACGACGCCAGGGAATCACTCGTCGGAGTGATCGGCGCCGGGACGATGGGCGCCGGGATCGCCCAGCTGGCGGTGCAGGCCGGGCATCCGGTCGCGGTCTTCGACGCGGTCCAGGGCGCGGCGGCGCGCGCGGTCGCGGGCGTCGGGAAGCGCCTGGACTCGCTCGCGGCCAAGGGCCGGATCGCCGCTGAGGAAGCTCAAGCGGCCAAGGACCGGCTCAGCGCGGTCGAGGCGCTGGACGCCCTGAAGGACGCCGGCCTCGTGGTCGAGGCGGTGATCGAGGACCTCGGCGTCAAGCAGAAGCTGTTCGCCGACCTGGAGGACATCGTCGGCCCGGACTGCCTGCTGGCGACCAACACCTCCTCGCTGTCGATCAGCGCCATCGCCGGCGGCCTGCGCGAGCCCGAACGCCTGGTCGGCATGCACTTCTTCAACCCGGCCCCGCTGATGCCGCTGGTCGAGATCATCGACGGCCTGGCCACCGACCCCGGCCTCAGCGCGGCCGTCGCGGACCTGGCGCAGGCATGGGGCAAGACCACGGTCCACTGCCGCTCCACGCCCGGCTTCATCGTCAACCGCGTCGCGCGGCCGTTCTACGCCGAGGCCCTGCGCGCCTACGAGGAGCAGGCCGCGGACTTCGCGACCATTGACACGGTCGTCCGCGAGAGCGGCGGCTTCAAGATGGGGCCGTTCGAGCTGATGGACATGATCGGGCTCGACGTGAACCTCGCGGTGTCGACCTCGGTGTGGGAGGCGACCGGGTACGACCCGCGCTACACGCCGGCCTGGACGCAGAAGGAGCACGTCGCGGCCAAGCGGCTGGGACGCAAGAGCGGCCGCGGTTTCTACGAGTACGGCGAGGACGGGGAGAAGGCCGAGCCGAAGTACGAGGCCACGCGCGACGTGCGGGGATCAGGCAGGACCTTGTTCCGCTGCCTCGGCAAGACGGCGACTTCCTACGGCGACGGCCGGATCCTGCTGGACCTCGCGATCGACCCCGACGGCACGCCGACCGCCGCTCTCGCCCCGGCCGCCGACACCCCGAACGTGGACCTGGAGGCGGCGATCGCCTACCTGCAGGGCCAGGGCAAGAAGGTCGTGGTCCTGGAGGACGTTCCCGGCCTGGTCGTGACGCGTACGGTCGCGCGCCTGGTGAACGAGGCCGTGGACGCGCTGTACCGGGGCGATGCCGACGAAGAGGACATCGACACCGCCATGAAGCTCGGGGTCAACTACCCCAAGGGCCCGCTGGAGTGGGGCGCGGATCTAGGCTTTGCCTACATCTGCGAAGTCCTCGACAACCTTGAGGACACGTACCGCGACGGTCGCTACCGCGCCTCGCCGCTGCTGCGCCAGCTCGCGCACGCCGACCGGCTCATGGATTCCCCGCTCCACGACGCCGTGGGCCGCGCTTACGTCGACGGAATCCTCCGCAGCGCTTTCGAGGACCACGACCACATCCACGACCACATCCAGGACCTGATCCAGGACCACGACGACCAGGACCACGACGACCACGACCAGCACGACGACCCGGACAAGGACCCAGCATGACCGACGCCTACCTCGTCACCGGAACCCGCACCCCCTTCGGCCGCTACGGCGGCGCCCTGGCGTCCGTCCGCCCCGACGACCTGGCCGCGCACGTCATCCGCGACCTGCTCGCGGGCGTCCCGCAGGTCCCCGGCGCGGCCGTCGAAGAGGTCTTCTTCGGCGACGCCAACCAGGCCGGCGAGGACAACCGCGATGTGGCCCGCATGGCCCTGCTGCTGGCCGGGCTGCCGGTGACGGTTCCCGGCGCCACCGTGAACCGGCTGTGCGGCTCGGGCCTGGAGGCGCTGGTGCAGGCCGCGCGCCAGATCCGGCTCGGCGAGGCGGACGTCGTCGTCGCCGGCGGCGTGGAGTCCATGTCGCGGGCGCCGTTCGTGATGGGCAAGGCCGACACCGCGTTCGCGCGCACCGCCGACGTCTTCGACACCACCATCGGCTGGCGCTTCGTCAATTCCCTGATGAAGAAGCAGTACGGCATCGACTCCATGCCGGAGACCGCCGAGAACGTCGCCGAGGACTTCCACATCGGCCGCGAGGACCAGGACGCGTTCGCGGTCCGTTCCCAGGAACGCGCGCTGGCGGCCCAGGCGAACGGCCGGCTGGCCAAGGAGATCACGCCGGTCACGATTCCGCGCCGCAAGGCCGACCCGGTCGTCGTGGACAAGGACGAGCACCCCCGCAGCACCTCCCTGGAGGCGCTGGCCAAGCTCGGCACGCCGTTCCGCGAGGGCGGCACCGTCACGGCCGGCAACGCCTCCGGCGTCAACGACGGCGCCGTGGCGCTGCTCGTCGCCTCCGGCGAGGCCGTGGAGCGCTACGGCCTCACGCCGCTGGCGAAGGTCGTCACCTCCCACACCGCCGGCGTCGAGCCGCGCATCATGGGCATCGGCCCGGTGCCGGCCACGCGCGGCGTGCTGGAGCGCGCCAAGCTCGGCATCGGGGACATCGACGTCGTCGAGCTCAACGAGGCGTTCGCCGCGCAGTCGCTGGCGGTCTTGCGGGAACTGGGACTCCCCGACGACGCCGAGCACGTGAACCCCAACGGCGGCGCCATCGCCCTGGGCCATCCGCTCGGCGCCTCCGGTGCGCGGCTGGCGCTGACGGCGGCGCTGGAGCTGAACGAGCGTCAGGCGCGGTACGCGGTCGCGACGATGTGCATCGGCGTCGGGCAGGGGATCGCGGTGCTGCTGGAGCGTGCCGCATGAGTTCGCTTCCTGACATCCCGGCCCGGACGCTCGATGACGCGGAGCGCGCTCCCGTCGAGGAACTCAGGGCTCTGCAGACCGAGCGCATGGCGTGGAGCCTGGGGCACGCGTACGCCAACGTGCCGCACTACAAGTCAGCCTTCGACGAAGCCGGCGTACACCCGCGCGACTTCAAGGAACTGGCCGACCTGAAGCACTTCCCCTTCACCGCGAAGAAGGATCTGCGCGACAACTACCCCTTCGGGATGTTCGCCGTGCCGAGGGAGCAGGTCGCGCGGATCCACGCCTCGTCCGGCACCACCGGTAAGGCGACCGTCGTCGGGTACACCAAATCAGATCTCGACAACTGGGCCGCCGTCGGCGCGCGGTCTTTGCGGGCCGCCGGTGTCCGTCCGAGTGATCGGGTCCACGTCGCCTACGGCTACGGCCTTTTCACCGGCGGTCTCGGCGTGCACTACGGCGCCGAGGCGCTGGGCTGTACCGTCATCCCGATCTCCGGCGGCCAGACGTCGCGGCAGGTGCAGCTGATCCAGGACTTCGAACCGGACGTCATCTGCGTGACGCCGTCGTACCTGCTGGCGATCGTCGACGAGATGCAGAAGCAGGGCATCGACCCGGCCGCGACCTCGCTGCGGATCGCGGTGCTCGGCGCCGAGCCGTGGACCGACGCCATGCGCGCCGAGATCGAGCAGCGGCTCGGGGTGCACGCCGTGGACATCTACGGGCTGTCCGAGGTGATGGGTCCCGGCGTCGGGAACGAGGACGTCGCGGAGAAGGACGGCACGTATCTCTGGGAGGACCACTTCTACCCGGAGATCGTCGATCCGGCCACCGGCGAGGTGCTGCCGGACGGTGCGAAGGGCGAGCTCGTCTTCACCTCGCTGACCAAGCAGGCGATGCCGGTCGTCCGCTACCGCACCCGCGATCTGACGCGGCTGCTGCCGGGCCTGAGCCGACCGATGCGGCGGATGGAGCGGATCACCGGACGCAGCGACGACATGATGATCGTGCGCGGCGTCAACCTCTTCCCGAGTCAGATCGAGGAGGAACTGCTGACCATCGCCGGGCTCGCGCCGCACTTCGTCTGTGTGCTGACTCGCCCGGGGCGGCTCGACGAGCTGTGTGTGCGGGTCGAGGCGCGGGAGGCGGACGTCGACCGGGGCGCGGCGGCGCAGCGGCTGGCGTTCGGCGTGAAGGAGAGGTTCGGGGTGACCGTTACCGTTGACGTCCTGGACCCCGGCGGCCTGGAGCGGTCGCAGGGCAAGGCACAGCGCATTCTCGACATGCGGGGCGACCGCAATTGAGTACACGGGTTTCCATGAGTGCCCAGGAGAGCGCTTCCTCCAAGCGCACCACCTACACCCCCGACTCCCTGCTGGAAGTCGCCGTGGCCGTGTTCAACGAGCGCGGGTACGACGGCACCAGCATGGAGGATCTGGCGCGAGCCGCGGGGATCACGAAGTCGTCGATCTACCACCACGTCAAGGGCAAGGAGGAGCTGCTGACGCGCGGCGTCAACCGGGCCCTGGACGCGCTGAACGGGTCGCTGGACGCGTTGGACACGCTGGAGCCGCTGCCGGACGCCGGGGAGCTGGACCGGGTGGAGCAGGCGGTGTTCCGCGCGGTGCAGATCCTGGTCGAGGAGCTGCCGTACGTGACGCTGCTGCTGCGCGTGCGCGGCAACACCGAGGCCGAGCGGGCGGCGCAGGCCCGGCGGCGGGAGATCGACCGCCGGCTGGCCGGGTTCGTGGAGCGGGCGGCGGCGGCCGGGGTGCTGCGGACGGACCTGGATCCGCATCTGGCCTCGCGGCTGGTGTTCGGGATGGTGAACTCGGTGGTGGAGTGGTACCGGCCGGGGCCGGGGCGGTGGTCCGCCGACGATGTCGCCTCGGCGGTGACGCATCTGGTGTTCGACGGGTTGCGGCGGCGCTGATCAGGGTGCTGATTCCCGGCACCGGCTGCTTCGCATTTCTTCAGCAAGTTCTCAGCACGCGGCGTCTTGTAAGGACCGGGCAGATTCGGGAAGATCTGCGCTAGACGTGGTGACTGAAGGAAGTTCGCGACATGATCGATGCGCCCGCCCCGGTCGGCATGGTCGCCGACCTCTTCGAACCGGAACCGGCTACGTGGGGTCTGCGCGGGGATCCGTATCTGTGGCGATCCATGCGCACCATGCTGGCGAAACAGGTCCTGCCCACCGCTGAGCGCGACCTGGTCGAGATCCTGCGCTCCTCGTTCCGATGGCTGACCGGGAACGACCTTCAGGACACGTCCACCGACCGGATCTACCGCGAGGAGTTGGCGCGCGGGGGGATGACCAGCGGGCAGGTCGATCTGGAGGTCTGGCGGAACGTGCTGGTGCCGATGTTGGTCGAGCGGTGGCGGATCGTCGGCGGGATGAGTGGCGGTCCGCGGGGCGATGCCGCCGGTCCGGTCCCGTCGGCCGGGTCGGCCGGGTCGGCGGGGTCGGCGGGGTCGGCGGGGTCAGCCGGGTCGGCCGGATCAGCGGGGTCAGCCGTGGCTCAGGGGCCTACTTCCCAGAGCAGCCGGTAGTACTCGGTGCGTTCGGGATCGGGCGCGATCCCGTACGCGTCGAGCAGCGGCTCCTGCCAGCCGTCGCCGTAGTTCCAGGTGGTCGACCAGGTGGCGATCGCCAGGTCCGACCAGCGGTCCGCGACGCCGAGGGCGCCGAGGTCCACGTGCCCGGCGAAGCGGCCGTCGGGGGTCAGCAGGGTGTTCGGGGCGCAGGTGTCGCCGTGGCAGACCACGAGCTTGTCGACCGGCGGGATGTCGGCCAGGCGCTTCAGGACCTCGGCCCGCGTGCGGCCGGCGAAGTCGGGATGCAGTGTGCGGTGCGCGCGACTGTCGGCGTTGCGCTCGGCCTCGGCGACCCGCTCCTCGGCGGAGGCGCTGAAGGGGCACACGGCGACCGGCAGCGCGTCGTGGAACGTGCGCAGACTCTCGCCGATCACGCGGACGGCGGTCGCAGGATCCTGCTTCCACCGGTCGACGACGGCCATCTCCCCATCCAGCGCGGCGGTGATGAGCCACGCGCCCTCGGCGTTCGACGCCTGCTCCAAGACCTGCGGTACAGCCACGTACGTCCCGGCCCACCGCATTCGCGCCGCCTCGCCGGCCAGGTCCAGGTCACTGCCGGCCGGTGCCCACTTCGCATAGCGGGCGTCCGGGCCCGCGCCGAGCCGGAACGTCGAGGCGGCCTCGTTGTACCAGACCGGCACGATCGGCCGGCCGCCCGCCGCCGCGCGGACCGGATCGGGGACGGGGTGGTCGGGCGGCGGGACGTTGGTGAAGCTGAGCGAGGTCACTCCGGCAGGATGCCAGGCGGCGGGCGCCCGGGCCGCACGCTTTTCGGCGCCCGGTTCGCTCGTTTGACGCCATTTCGTGCCGATTTCGGGGATCGAGTGTTGACCAGCGCCGGCGCGCGGCTCGATTCTGGATAGCTTGGCGTGGTCTGTAAGGGTTGGCACTGGAGGTGTTCGTGGTCGATGGGGGCGTGACGATCAAGCTGACGGGTGACGAGGCGTTGGTGTTGTCGCACTGGTTGGAGCGCCTTCAGATGACGGGCCTTGGCCAGATGATTGATGATCCGGCAGTGTGGGCGCCGATCCACAAGATCTCCGGGACGTTGGACAAATCGCTGCCCGAGCTGTTCGCTGCTGACTATGATCAGCGGCTCGCGGCAGCCCGCGAACGTCTGCAGCCTGAGAGCTGATCGCTTGTTGCGCGACCGTTTGACGTTGGTAGAACGCCCCGTCGCGGAGCATCGCGAACAGCACGGTGATGCGGCGGCGGGCCAGGCGCAGCAGTGCCTGGGTGTGGGTCTTGCCGCCAGCACGGTGTCGGTCGTAGTAGGCACGGGAGACGGGATCGTGCAGGGCGGCGAACGCGGACAGGAACATGGCCCGTTTGAGCTGCCGGTTCCCGCGTTTGGGCGCGTGCTCGCCCTTGATGGAGGATCCAGAGGACCTGGTGGCCGGGGACAGCCCGGCGTAGGAGGCGAGGTGGTCGGCATCGGGGAAGGTGCTGCCGTCGCCGACGGTGACCAGCAAGGTGGCGGCGATCCTGACCCCGACGCCAGGCATCGAGGTCAGGAGTCGGGAAAGAGGGTGGGCCTCCAGCAGGGCATCGAGCTGGCTCTTCAGCATGCGGCGTTGTTTCAGGATGCCGGACAGCTGGCGGGCCAGCGAAGGCACGATGACCGCGGAGGCGTTCGTTCCGGGCACGACGACGGTCTGCTCAGCCAGCGCCTTGGTGATCTCGGCCGCGAGCCGCTCGGCCATCCGCGGCGCTTTGGGCTTGTGCACCTTGGCGATCCGGGTGGTCCGTACCTTCCGCAGCTGCTCGGGGGAGCCGCAGCGGCCCAGCAGCTCGAGCACGGCCCCATGCTGGATGCGAGGGCCGAGCAAGCGTTCCAGGCTCGGGTGGATCTGCGCGAGCAGGCCACGCAGCCGGTTGGAGGTGCGGGTGGACTCCCCGGCCAGGTCGTCATCAAACCCGACCAGCATGGTCAGCTCGGCCTGGGTCTCGTCAGCCACCGTGATCTGCCGCAGGGCTCGCGGGTTGGTCCGGGCCACGTCGGCGATGACGAACGCGTCCCGGGCGTCGGTCTTGGCCTCGCCTTCGTACGTCTCCGCCGCGCGGCGCATGGCCAGACCGGGCAGGTAGGCGACCTGGCAGCCGCAATCACGGGCCACCGTCAGCGGCAGTGCCCCGATGTTCGCCGGCTGGTCCACGACCACCAGCACCGTGCCGAACTTCTCTGTGAGCTTGTCGAACACAGCCCGCAGCCTGGGCTCGGTGTTCGGTAGCCGCTTGTCGAAGACCTTCTTCCCGGCCGGGGCCGGGGTCAGTCCATGGGTGTGGTGTTCGCCCATGCCGACATCCAGCCGGAGGAAGACACCGATACCGCTGGTGTCGTACACGCCGCCCCTCCCCAGCACGTCACGTCCTGGCCTCGGCCATCGCACCGCACGCCGGCAACCACGTTACGCAGGCCGCTCCCCACTGGCCCGGCGTTGCGGGCACGGGAGTGGACCAGGCCCCTTATCAGCGGTCAAGCAGTGCCCCGGGCCCGGCGGCAACTCCTCCCAGGCCATAGGTACTGCAGGGGGCAAACAGCCATCCCGGGCCCAGAGGCCAGGCGTCCCCCTTGCGGGGACACGAGAAAGGAAACGGGGTGGGCCCTACCCACGCCACGCCGAAAGCATCTCGCTCAGCTCGGCTCCACCGCGAGCCGGTACCCCCGCTTCGTCACCGTCGCCACCACGTCCGCGTGTTCCCCGAGCGAGGTCCGCAGCCGGGCGACCGTCGCCTCCACCGCGTGCTCGTCGCGGCGCATGCCGGTCCAGACGCGGCGTAGCAGCTCGGCGCGGCTCAGGACGCGGCCGGGCTGGCGGGCCAGCTCGCGCAGGACGCCGGCCGGGAGGGGGGACAGGGGGACCGGGCGGCCGTCGATCAGGACCGCGTTGCCCTGCACCACGATGTCGCGGCCCGGGGTGTTGAGCCGCCGCCGGACGCGCGGGGGCAGCTCCGCCGTTATCACCCGGGCCAGCGAGCCCAGGCGGCCGCGGTCCGGCCACACCGGGGTGATGCCGTGCGGCTCCAGCGGTGCCGCGCAGACCGGGCCGATGCACGCCGCCAGGACGTCCGCCTGCATCGCGTCCACGACGCGGTTCAGGTTGCCGTCGTTCTCCGCCGCCGCCAGGAACGCCGCCGCGCCGGGGGCCGAGGTGAAGGCCACCGCGTGCACCTGGCGCCGGACCACCGCCTCGACCAGGCGGCCGACCGCGGCCGTGTCCTGTGGCGCGCCCCACTGGTACACCGGCACCGGTACGACCTCCGCGCCGGCGCCGCGCAGCGCGTCGAGGAACGCGGTGTCCGCGCTGCCGTGCAGCTGGACCGCGATGCGGGTGCCGGCCAGGTCGCGGGCCAGCAGCCAGGCCAGCAATTCGGAGGAGGACTCCGATGGCGGCGAATACGTTTCGCGCATCCCACACTGCCGGATCGCGCCCGTCGCCTTCGGGCCCCGGGCGGCCAGGGTGGCGGACGCCAGCACCGCCGACAGCGGCTCGGCCAGGCCCCAGCCCTCGGCCGTGGAGATCCACGCCCGCCAGCCGATCCCGGTCGTCGCCACCGCGTAGTCCAGCGGCCCGCGCAGGCACTCCTCGGTCGCGGCCCGCAGCACCCGGTCGTCGCTCAGGGGGATGATGCGCATGGTCGGGGCCATCATGATCTCCGCGCCGCGCCGCCGCAGCATCGCCCCGAGTTCTTCCCGCCGCCGGTCGGAAGTGATCGCCACGACGCAGCCGACCAGGGGTTCGGGGTGCGCTCCGGCCTGCGTGACCGTCGGTGAACCCGGGGTATCCGAATCGGTTGTCATCGTGTCCATGTGCCGCACTATCTCCACGTCCGATTACGGTGGTGTTGCCGACCGGCTACGGGGCGGTAAGACGGTTCGCGTTCGACTCGCGGCCCTGCGTAACCATTTGTCGCGCAGTGCTTACTCACTCGGCGAGGCACGGATCTTCGCCGTCGGTGACCGCGCCGAAACCATCGGCGCAGCGGTCGCGCTTCTCACATCGCTGCTTCTCACATCAGCGCCGGGGCGCGGTGCGGGCGGTTTCGGCGAGGCGTAACAAACCCGACGCGGACGGGAAACGGCGCGGCGGCAGCTTGGAGGACATGAGCCCCTCGCAGCGCACCGTCCTCGTCGTCGGTCACGGCATGGTTGCCCACCGCTTCGTCTCCAGCCTGCTGGAGCACGGGCAGCCGGCGCCGGCCGTCACCGTCTTCGGGGCCGAGGACCGGCCCGCCTACGACCGCGTCCGCCTCTCGTCGTGGTTCGACGACCGCGACCAGGCCTCCCTGCACCTCGACCCGTACCCGGACGGGGCCGTCGAGGTGGTCAGCGGGGTCGCGGTCGCGAGCGTCGACCGGGAGGCGCGGACCGTCACCGCCGCGGACGGCAGCGTGCGCAGCTACGACGCGCTGGTGCTGGCCACCGGTTCGCGGCCGTTCGTGCCGCCGGTGGAGAACCACCAGGCGCCCGGCTGTTTCGTCTACCGCACCCTGGACGACGTCGAGGCCATCGCCGCCTACGCCGCCGAGAACGGCCGCGGCTGCGGGGTCGTGGTCGGCGGCGGGCTGCTCGGGCTGGAGGCCGCCAGGGCGTTGACCAGCCTGGGGCTGAAGACCACGGTCGTGGAGTTCGCGCCGCGCCTGATGCCGCTGCAGGTGGACGACGGCGGCGCGGCCGCGTTGCAGGGACGTATCGCAGAGCTCGGAGTCACCCTGCACACCGGCACGCGGCTGGACAAGGTCCTGGTCGATGCCGACGGGGTCGCCACCGCCGTGCGGGCGATCCGCGGCGAGGACGTCGAGACCATCGAGGCCGACCTGGTCGTCTTCGCTGCCGGTGTGCGGCCCGAGGACGGTCTGGCCCGCTCCTCGGGGCTGGACGTCGGCGCGCGCGGCGGCATCGTCGTCGACGAGCTGTGCCGCACCTCCGACCCGCGCGTCTACGCGATCGGCGAGTGCGCGCTGGCCGCCGACGGCCGGGTCTACGGCCTGGTCGCGCCCGGGTATCAGATGGCTGAGACGGTCGCCGCGCACCTCGCCGAACTGGTCGAGGGTCGCACTTTCACCGGCGCCGACACCTCCACCAAGCTCAAGCTCCTCGGCGTGGAGGTGGCCAGCTTCGGCGACGCCTTCGGGGCCGAGGACGGCGCGATGTCCGCCACCTACAGCGACTCCCGCCGCCGTGTCTACCGCAAGCTCACCATCGCCCCGGACGGCCGGCTGCTCGGCGGCATCCTGGTCGGCGACGCCGGTGACTACGGCACGCTGCGCGCCCTGGTCGGCGAGCAGCCGCCGGCCGCGCCCGAGGCGCTGTTGCTGCCGGCCGGAACCGCCGGCTCCGCCGGGATCGGGCCCTCCGCCCTGCCGGACGCGGCCGTCCTGTGCTCGTGCCACAACGTCACCAAGGGCGCGATCTGCGGCGCCATCCACGACCTCGTCGAGAAGGGCGACGGCGAGGTGACGCCGAAGCAGATCGGCGGCTGCACCAAGGCCGGGACCGGATGCGGATCCTGCGCCACCTCGATCAAGGCCCTGATCAAATCGGAAGGCGGAGGCGGTAGCTCAGCCCTCTGCGAACACTTCACGCAGACCCGCTCCGAGCTCTACACCATCGTCCGCCGCGACCGCGTCACCACGTACGCGGAACTGCTGGCCAAGCACGGCACCGCCGCCAAGAACGTCACCGACGGCTGCGACGTCTGCAAGCCGGCGGTGGGCTCGATCCTCGCCTCCCTCGGCGGCCTGCTCGCCGAGGGCGACAGCAAGCCGCACGTCCTGGACGGCGGCCAGGCGGCCCTGCAGGACACCAACGACCACGTCCTGGCCAACCTGCAGCGCAACGGCTCCTACTCGGTCGTCCCGCGCATCCCCGGCGGCGAGATCACCCCGGAGAAGCTCATCGTCATCGGCGAGGTGGCGCGCGACTTCGGCCTCTACACGAAGATCACCGGCGGCCAGCGCATCGACCTGTTCGGGGCGACGATGGCCGACCTGCCGAAGATCTGGCAGCGGCTGGTCGACGCGGGCTTCGAATCAGGGCACGCCTACGGCAAGGCGCTGCGGACCGTGAAGTCGTGCGTCGGCTCCACCTGGTGCCGCTACGGCGTCCAGGACTCCGTGAAGACGGCCATCGACCTGGAGCTGCGCTACCGGGGCCTGCGGGCGCCGCACAAGATCAAGATGGCGGTGTCCGGCTGCGCCCGGGAGTGCGCCGAGGCGCAGTCCAAGGATGTCGGCGTCATCGCCACCGAGCGCGGCTGGAACCTGTACGTCGGCGGCAACGGCGGCGCCCGGCCCCGGCACGCCGACCTGCTGGCCACCGACCTCGACGACGAGACGCTGATCCGCACCATCGACCGCTTCCTGGCCCTGTACATCGCCGAGGCCGATCGGCTGGAGCGCACCGCGACCTGGGTCGAGCGCTACGAGGGCGGCCTGGACCGGCTTCGCAGCGTCCTGATCGACGACGTCGAGGAGCGCGGCGTGGAGCTGGAGGCGCTGATCGCCGCGCACGTCGAGGCCTACACCGACGAATGGCGCGCGGTGCTGGACGACCCGGCGAAGCTGGCCCGCTTCGCCACGTTCGTCAACGCGCCGGACGCGCCCGACCCGACCGTCGCGTTCGTGCCCGAACGCGGACAGATCAAGCCGCTGCTGACGCTGGGGAGGCGCTGATGTCGACCGAAATCGCCCGTGACGGCCGCGATGCCCGTGACGGCCGCGACGTGCGCGATGCCCGCGACGTGCGCGATGCCCGCGAGGCCCGCGACGGCCGCGACGCCCGCGACGAGGTGCAGGCGGTCGCCTGGACCGCCGTGTGTAAGTACACGGAGTTGGAGCCCGGCCGCGGAGTGGCCGCTCTGGTCGACGGCGAGGCGGTGGCCGTGTTCCGGCTGGGTGACGGATCGCTCTACGCGGTCGGCAACACCGATCCGTTCTGCGGCGCGTCGGTCATCTCGCGCGGCATCACCGGCATGCGTGCCGACGGCACTGCGACCGTCGCCTCGCCGATGTACAAAGATGTGTTCGACCTGGCCACGGGAGTCGCGCTGGACGCCCCGGACGTGTGCTTGCCAGTGTTCGCCGTACGCCGGCACCGCGGCATGGTGTGGGTCGCGCCGGATGTCACATCGGATTACGCGCAGGATGCGGAACACCTCATGGGGCTGACCCCTGTGGCTTGAACAGCCGAAACAGGGCGTTCGTAGCTTGCCGGTATGTCAGCTATCACCTCAGACCAAACTCTGCTGAGCACCTGGAATCCCGAGGACGAGGACCTGTGGGCCGCCGGCGGCCGCCGCATCGCCCGCCGCAACCTCGTCCTGTCGATCCTCTCGGAGCACATCGGTTTCTCGGTGTGGTCGCTGTGGTCGGTGCTGGTGCTGTTCCTCGGCCCGGCCTACCACGTCGACGCCGCCGGGAAGTTCATGCTCACCTCCGTGCCCACGCTCGTGGGTTCGGTGCTGAGGCTGCCGTACAGCTTCGCCGTCACCCGCTTCGGGGGCCGGAACTGGACCGTCTTCAGTGCCCTGATTCTGCTGGTGCCGTGCGGGTTGGCGGCCTTCCTGGTCAAGCCCGGGGTGTCGTACTCGACGCTGCTGGTGCTGGCCGCGATCACCGGTGTCGGCGGCGGCAACTTCGCCTCGTCGATGACGAACATCAACGCCTTCTACCCCGACCGGCTCAAGGGCTGGGCGCTGGGGCTGAACGCCGGCGGCGGGAACATCGGCGTGGCGGCCGTGCAGCTGGTCGGGCTGGCGGTGCTGGCCTGGAGCGGCAAGGGGCATCCGGGGCCGGTGGCCGGGATCTACCTGCCGCTGATCGTGGTGGCCGCGGTCGGCTCGGCGCTGTACATGGACAACCTGCCGGACCGGCGTGCCGAGAAGGGGGCGATCCGGGAAGTGGCCAAGCGGGGCGACACCTGGATCATCTCAGTGCTCTACATCGGTACCTTCGGATCGTTCATCGGCTTCGGGTTCGCCTTCGGCCAAGTGCTCCAGGTGCAGTTCAAGCACGACTTCGCGACTCCGATCGACGCCGCGTACCTGACGTTCCTGGGCCCGCTGCTCGGGTCGCTGTCCCGCCCGATCGGCGGCCGGCTCGCCGACCGCTTCGGCGGTGCGCGGGTGAGTCTGGTGACGTTCGCCGCCATGGCCGTCGGAGCCGCCGTCGTGCTCGCCGCCTCGCGGGCGGCCTCGCTGGGGGTGTTCGTGACCGGCTTCGTCGTGCTGTTCGTGTTCAGCGGGGTCGGCAACGGCTCGGTCTACAAGATGATCCCGGGGTTGTTCGCCGACCAGGCCGAGGCCACGGCCCGGCGGCTCAGCGGGGCGCTGATCGGACTGGCCGGGGCGGTGGGGGCATTCGGGGGAGTGCTGGTGAACATGGCGTTCCGGCAGTCGTTCCTGAGCACCAAGAACGGCGACGCCGCCTACCTGACGTTCCTCGTCTTCTACGCGCTGTGCGTCACGTTGACGTGGGCCGCGTTCCTGCGACGCCGGGCTGTGTTCCTGCGACACCAGGCCGTGTGAGGCAGGCCGGGTCGCATGCGGGTGGCTGAGCCCCCGGACGACTGCTTTATGGAGCTACGAAAAAGTCTCGGCGTGTTGTTCCCCGGGGTCACTCGATCGGCCCAGAGTCCGGGACCAGCTCCGGATCGCCTGGCAGCGCCGGCAGGTGGTCCGTCTCGTCGAAGACCAGCAGCGTCCGGGTGGAGCGCACCCCCGGCATGTTCTGGATGTGCGCGAAGACCAGGTCCCGCAGCGTCTTGTTGGAGGCGCTGCGGACCAGCAGCAGCACGTCGAAGTCGCCGCTGACCAGCGCCACGTGCTCGACCCACGGCAGCGCCGCCAGGGTGTCCCGGATCTGGCGCCAGCTGTTCTGCTCGACCTTCATGGTCAGGTAGGCCGAGGTGCTGAAGCCCACCCGCTCGGGATCGACCTGGATCGTGAAGCGGCGGATCACACCGTCGTCGAGCAGGCGTTTCACGCGCGTGTAGACGTGCGCGCGGGAGACGTGGACGGCGGCGGCCAGGTCGCGCATCGACATCCGGCCGTCCTGCTGGAGCAGATGGACGATTCGGCGGTCCGTGTCGTCCAGTGTGGATGATTGGCCGGGGTTAGCGGTGCTCATGGTTCCAATTGTCTCCGATCTTGCAAGCGTACTGGTCAGCTGGGTTCGCCCGAACAAAGAATCGGCATCACACAGCCGACGTACCACCGACACGTGTCAATGGAGACGACGTGACCGTTCTCGCCACGCCCGACAAGACCGGGTCGGGCTTCCCCCTGGGGTTCGACGCGATATTGGACCCCTCGCCCCTGCAGTACCTCGACGAGCACGGCGCGCTCTCCGGCGCCCTGCGCGACGACGCCCCCGAGCTGGACCCGAAGGAGCTGCTGGCCACCTGGCGCGCCATGGTCATCGGCCGGCGCTTCGACGTGCAGGCCACCACGATGGTCCGGCAGGGCCGGCTGGCCGTCTACCCCTCGTCGTACGGCCAGGAGGCGTGCGAGATCGGCGCGATCCTCGCGCTGCGTCCCACCGACTGGTTCTTCCCGACCTACCGCGACTGCGTGTCGATGGTGACCCGCGGCATCGACACCGTGGAGACGCTGACCCTGCTGCGCGGCGACTGGCACTGCGGCTACGACCCGCAGCGCTGGCGCACCGCCCCGCAGTGCACGCCGCTGGCCACCCAGGCCCCGCACGCTGCCGGGCTCGCGCTGGCCGCCAAGCTGGCCGGCGACGACACCGTCGCGCTGGCGTTCTGCGGCGACGGCGGGACCTCCGAGGGCGACTTCCACGAGGCGCTGAACTTCGCCGCGGTGTATCAGGCCCCGGTCATCTTCTTCGTGCAGAACAACCAGTACGCCATCTCGGTGCCGCTGGCCAAGCAGACGCGGGCCGCGGCGCTCGCGCACAAGGCCGTCGGGTACGGCATGGCCGGCGTGCGGGTGGACGGCAACGACGTGATTGCCGTGCGGCGCGCGGTCGCCGAGGCGGCCGAGCGGGCCCGGCGCGGCGAGGGGCCGACGCTGATCGAGGCCGTCACCTACCGGATGCAGGCGCACACCAACGCCGACGACGCCAGCCGGTACCGGGAGGAATCAGAGGTCGACTACTGGAAGGTGCGCGACCCGCTGGCACGGTTGGAGACGTACCTGAAGGCCGCCGGGCTGCTGACCGACGACGTCGTGGCCGAGGCGAATCAGGTCGCTGAGGAACTGGCGAACGACATGCGGGCCCGGCTCGGCGAGGAACCGGAGGTGGACCACCGCGACATGTTCGCGCACGTCTACGCCGAGCCGACGCCGCAGCTGCTGGAGCAGGCCGCCGCCTTGCAGGCAGAGATCGACGCGGCACAGCTCGACGCGGCACAGCTCGATGCCGCTGAGCTCGACGCCGAAGGCGAGGCCGCGCGATGACCGCGACTCTGGACGGTGCCGCTCAGAGCACTGAGATCTCCCTGGCGCAGGCCGTGAACCGGGCGCTGCGCGACGCCATGACGGCCGACGAGAAGGTGGTCGTCTTCGGCGAGGACGTCGGCGTGCTCGGCGGCGTCTTCCGCGTCACCGACGGCCTGACCCGCGACTTCGGCGAGCAGCGCTGCTTCGACACGCCGCTGGCCGAGGCGGGCATCATGGGCACCGCGATCGGCATGGCGATGTACGGGTTCCGGCCGGTCGTGGAGATGCAGTTCGACGCGTTCTCCTACCCGGCGTTCGAGCAGATCGCCTCGCACCTGGCGAAGATGCGCAACCGGACCCGCGGCGCGCTGCCGCTGCCGGTGGTCGTGCGGGTGCCCTACGGCGGCGGGATCGGCGGCGTGGAGCACCACTCGGACTCCTCCGAGGGGTACTTCGTCGCCACGCCGGGCCTGCACGTGGTGACGCCGGCGACGGTGTCGGACGCGTACACGCTGCTGCGCGCGGCGATCGAGTCCGACGACCCGGTGATCTTCATGGAGCCCAAGCGGCTCTACTGGTCGAAGGACCGGCTCGACACGGTCGGTCCGGCCATCGGCCAGGCCGCGGTCCGGCGTCAGGGTACTGACGCGACGCTGATCGCGTACGGCCCGACGGTGCAGACCGCGCTGGAGGCCGCCGAGGCCGGCGCCGCGGAGGGCTACGACCTGGAGGTCGTGGACCTGCGCTCGATCGTGCCCTTCGACGACGCGACGGTGACCGCCTCGGTCCGCAAGACCGGACGCGCGGTGGTGATCCACGAGGCCGCCGGCTTCGGCGGCACCGGCGCGGAGATCGCGGCGCGGGTCTCCGAGCGCTGCTTCCACTGGCTGGAGGCGCCGGTGCGCCGGGTGACCGGCTTCGACATCCCGTACCCGCCGCCGAAGCTGGAGCGGCACCACCTCCCGTCGGTGGACCGGATCCTGGACGCGGTGGCGTCGTTGCAGTGGGAGGACCGGTGAGCAGTCGCGATTTCCTGCTCCCGGACCTCGGCGAGGGCCTGACCGAGGCCGAGATCATCGCCTGGCACGTGGCCGTCGGCGAGCACGTCGCGGTCGACCAGGTGGTGTGCGAGGTCGAGACGGCGAAGGCCTCGGTGGAGGTGCCGTGCCCGTACGCCGGCGAGGTCGTCGAGCTGCACGGGGCGGTCGGGGATGTGGTGGATGTCGGGAAGCCGCTGATCAGTATCGCGGCAGTGGTGGCAGCGCCGGAGGAGCCGGCGGATCGGGCTCGGCTCGATGCCGAGGCTCGGGACCGGGCTGCGAGCGGCAACGGGAAGGCCGGAGCGGCGGGCGCGAACGGCAAGTCTGCGGCTGCGGGCGGCGCGAACTCTGGCGCGGCGAATGGCAGCGCGAAGCAGAGCTCTGGGAACGTGCTTGTCGGCTACGGCACTGTCGAGACCGGTGGTGTTCGGCGGCGGCGAGTCGTGAGCGGGTTCGGTGGGCACGGTTCTGTGCCGCGCGTGCATGTGGCGCCGGTTGTGGTTCCCGATGCTCCGACTGAGCGGAAGGGCGCCCGGATCCCGGTCGTCTCGCCGCTGGTGCGCCGACTCGCCAAGGAGGGCGGTCTCGACCTGGCGTCCGTGCAGGGGTCCGGTCCTGAAGGCTTGATCATGCGGCGCGATGTCGAGGCGGCGCTGGCTGCGCCGGCTGTTCCTACTTCGTCGAGCACTGCTACCGGCATCGCCGAGCGCGAGCGCGTCCCGCTGCGCGGTCTCCGCAAGACCGTTGCCGACAAGCTGTCGCGCTCCCGCCGCGAGATCCCCGACGCGACGACGTGGGTCGATGTGGACGCGACCGGCCTCATGGAGCTGCGGGCGACGCTGAACCGGGACGCGTCGGCTCCGAAGGTCAGCCTGCTGGCCGTGCTGGCGCGCATCTGCGTCGCGGGCCTGGCCCGCTATCCGGAGCTGAACGCGACGGTGGACGTCGAGCGGCAGGAGATCGTCCGGTACGCCGACGTGAACCTCGGCTTCGCCGCGCAGACCGATCGCGGTCTGGTCGTCCCCGTCGTGCGCGGGGCGCACCGGATGTCGACCGAGGAGCTGTCGGCCGAGTTCGAGCGCCTGACCGCGGCGGCGCGCGCCGGTTCGCTGCCGGTGTCGGAGCTGACCGGGTCGACGTTCACGCTGAACAACTACGGCGTCTACGGCGTCGACGGCTCCACGCCGATCCTGAACCATCCCGAGGCCGCGATGCTCGGGGTGGGGCGGATCGTGAAGAAGCCGTGGGTGGTCGGTGACGAGCTGGCCGTGCGGCGGGTGACGCAGCTGTCGTTCACCTTCGACCACCGGGTGTGCGACGGCGGCGTGGCCGGCGGCTTCCTGCGGTACGTCGCCGACCTCGTGGAGGAACCCGCGCGGTTGCTGCGGGGGCTGTAGCGCCACGCGCCACGAATGCCACAGGGGCCTGACAGAGAGCGCTGTCAGGCCCCTGGTTTCGTCCTACGGCATGAAGGCTGCGGCGGCCAGCCGGTTCGCCTTCTCCAGCCCGGCCTCGGCGGCCACGTCGGTGACGCCGGTCGAGACGATGCCGACGTGCCGCAGGTCGCGGGTGGCGAACATGGCGGTGAAGTAGCCCATGTCCTCGCCGGTCTTGCCCCACAGGACGGTGCCGTCGGGCAGCGTGTCGGTGCCGATGCCCAGGCCGAAGCAGGCCTTGCCCTTGTCCGGGCCGCTCTGGCAGTTCCCTGAGTCGCCGGTGTAGGGCAGCAGATTCCCCTGAGCGTCGTGCGGGAGCGCGAACATCTGCGTGAGCTGCGCGCGCGGCAGGAGCCGGCCCTGGAACAGCGCGGTGATGAACGTGTTCAGGTCGCCGGTCGTGGAGATCATGCTTGACGGGTCACCGCCCGCCGCGCTGACGTCCGTGACAGTGCCCTGACTGCCGGTCAGGTAGCCGTGCAGGTACGGCGATGGCATCCGCGGCCTGCCCTGCGGTACGAACGTGCCGGTCAGGTGCAGCGGCTGCACGATGCGCGCGTCGACCTCGTCGCCGAACGAGTGCCCGGTGACGTGCTCGATGAGCAGCCCGACGATGCGGAAGTTCAGCGAGTTGTAGCTCTGCGCGGTGCCGGGGGCGAAAACCGGGCCCGGCCACGGACGCCCGGAGGGACGCAGCGTGGAGTCGATGATCTGCCGGAAGCTCTGGTACTCGAACCGTCCGGCGATCAGCTGATCGGTGGTCAACGACGGCCCGCCGTCGCCGATCTGCGGCAGCCCGCTGGTCATGGTCAGCAGCTGGCGCAGCGTGATCGGCTGGAACGTCGCGGGCAACAGGCCGGGCAGGTAGTGCTGCACGCTCTGGTCGAGGTCCACGCGGTGCTCAGCGGCCAGCTGCAACAGCACGACGGCCGAGAACGTCTTGCTGATGCTGCCGATGCGGAAGTGCGCGTCGTCGGCGACCGGCCGGCCGGTCCGCGTATCGCCGGCTGAGCCGCGCCAGGTCTGGCCGTCGCTCCGCACGAGCGCGACCGCCCCGGCCGCCGCCTCGCCGGGACGTATGGCGATCGCCTGCTGCAACATGGCCGGGTTGAGCGCCGGGGTGGTGGTGCGCGAGGCGGCCACGGCGCTGGCGCTGGCGCTGGCGCTGAGCGACGGTGTCGCGGCGGAAGCATCGGCGACGACAGCGACTCCGGTCACGGCGGTCGCGAGTGCGGTGAACGCGGCGGCCGCAGCCCTGCGCTTGGCGTTGATTCCCATGCGGACCACGGTAGGGGATTGCAGAGACTCTTTGCAAACAGTTCTGCAAATAACTTCTGCAAGTGGTGACTACTCCTGCGCGGCGGTCGCCCGCGCATTCCGCAGCGTCACGACCAGCGTCAGCACGCCGAGCGCGGCGACCGCGAGCAGCAGTGTGGCCGGGGAGGCGACGCTCTTCAGCGCGGACAACAGATACGGCGCCGCGAAGCCGACGTAGGTGAAGGCCTGGAACACCGCGGTCATCCCGGCCAGGTCCTCGGGCGGCGCCAGCCGCTGGACCTCGGCGAGGCCGAAGACGAGCAGGACGCCGTAGCCGAAGCCCATGATCACTGCCGCCGCCAGCGTCAGGACCGCCTGCCAGGCGCCGATGCCGTTCAGGGCGGCCACCCCGGCGTCGGCGAGCGTGCCGCCGGTGACCAGGGCCAGGCCCACGGTCAGCAGGCGGGGCCGGGCCCGGTTCTGTCCGGCCGGGGACGCCGCGATCCGGCGGGCGACCGGCTGGATCACGACGCCCGACATCGCGGTCACCATCGCGACCGCGCCGGCGTAGATCAGCGAGACGCTCTTGACGTGCCCCGCCGCCAGGCCCGGGAGGTAGACCATGGCGATCGTCGCGGCGCCGAACACCCACGGCGCCATCGGCAGCAGCACGCCGACGAAGCGCCGGTCGGAGAAGCCGCGCAGGCGGAGCAGGCCGCCGCCGAGGACGCCGGATCGCTTGCGCTGCACCGTTTCCGGGGTACGGGACAGCAGCGCCAGAGCCACGGCGGCCAGAATCAGCTGTGGAATATAAGGGGTCTCGTACGCTGCCGGGCCCCACTGCACCAGCACGCCGGCGATCAGCGGTCCCAGGCCGAATCCGACCGTCATCGCGATCGACGTGCGCCGGGCCCCGGCCCCGGCGCCGGCCACCGGGTTGGCCGCCGACAGCTCCTTCACCCACGCGCTGCCCGCGCTGAACGCCGCGCCGCTCGCGATGCCCATCAGCACGCGGCCGACGGACAGCCAGGCCAGGCCGTGGGAGCCGAGCATCAGCACCGTGCCGGAAAGCATCGACAGCAGCACCGCGAACGCCACGACCGGACGCCGGCCGACCCGGTCCGACAGCGGGCCGGCGACCAGCAGGCCCGGCACGAGACCGGCCGCGTACAGCCCGAAGATCGCCTCCCCGGCCGACGCCGAGACGCCCAGCTTCTCCCGGTACAGTAGAACCATCGGCGCGAACTGGTTCGCGCCCCAGCCGACCGCGGTCAGCGCGAGCGCGGCGCGGGCCCAGGTCTCCTTGCGCGACCGCGACGGCGTCTCCAGCGCGGCATTCTTCACGTCAGTAAGGCTCATAGGTCCGATGATCTCTTGCCCTCGGCGGGTCGCCCAGTGGCAGGAATGACATGTAGCGCTAAGATGCTGCCATGGGTAGGAACAGCGTCGCCTCGCAGGTCACCAAGGGCCGCGGCAAGGGCCTCACCAAGGGTCGCGCCAGGCACATGGTCGCCGTGGCCGTCGCCGAAGGCGCGCCGATCTTCGAGATCGCGATCCCGGTCGAGATCTTCGGGCGGGTCCGGCCGGGCATGCCGGAGCTGGGCTACGACGTCCGGGTCTGCAACCCCGAATCAGGGCCCGTGCCTGCTGGCGGCGGCTTCACCGCACACAGCGGCGATACCTATGCCCTGCTCGCCGAGGCCGACACGGTGATCGTGCCGGCGGTGCGGGACGTCGCCGAGGAGCTGCCGGCGGACCTCGTCGCGGCCGTGCGGGAGGCGCACGCCAACGGTGCGCGCGTGGCGTCCCTGTGCACCGGGGCGTTCGTGCTGGCCGCCGCCGGGCTGCTGGACGGCCGCCGCGCCACCACACACTGGTTGTACGGCCAACAGTTCCGGTCCCGCTTCCCGGCGGTGGACTTCGATCCGTCCGTGCTCTACATCGACCACGGAGACGTGCTCACCAGCGCGGGCACTACCGCCGGCATCGACCTGTGCCTGGCGATGGTCGCCGCCGACCACGGCGCGGACATCGCCAACACGCTGGCCCGGCGCATGGTGGCGCCGACGCACCGCAGCGGCGGGCAGGCGCAGTACGTCGAGACGCCCGCGCCGCCGGACCGGCGCGACAGCCTGAGTCCGTTGCTGGACTGGATGCGGACGCACCTGTCGGAGACGCTGACCGTCGCGGATCTGGCGCGGCAAGCGAACGTCGCGGAGCGGACTCTGGTTCGCCGCTTCCACAGCGCCGTCGGCACCACGCCGGGTAAATGGCTGACCGAGCAACGGGTTCTGCACGCGCGCCGGCTGCTGGAGACCACCGATCTGCCGGTGGAGCGCGTGGCCTCGGCGGCCGGGCTCGGCGGCGCGGCCAACCTGCGGCACCACTTCACGGAGGTCGTGGGGGTCGCGCCGAGCGACTACCGGCGGGCGTTCCGCAAGCCCGGGGCCTGATTCACGGACGGTCTGACCGCCTATGGTGGACGCGCAGCCCTTTGCGGGAGAGGAGGCCAGGTGAGCGGTGACCTGTGGTGCGGCGGCGTCATCGACGACTTCGAGCCCGACTACGACGAGTCCGGCGCCTGGCGCGAATGCCTTGTCGAGCTGGGCCATCCGGCGCCCCCTCCGCCTGCTCCGCCGCCGATCATGGACCGGCCGACGATGGGGGACTACTGGCGCGGTGTGCGGCACTTCAACGACCATCCGGCCCGCGCCGGCGCGCTGTCGTATCTTCGAGAACTGACGATCGACGGCCTGCTGGCCGGCTCCATCAGCAACCACGACCTGCTCTACGAGGTCCGGCCGGCGGCGGTCGCGGTGTCGGTGCTCTCCGAGCGGGAGGTGGCCGGGAACGGGGCGGTGGCGGCGGCGGTGATCCGCTCGGTGGCGGATCGGCATCCCGCGCGGTGGGCGTTCCTGATCGACGTGGTCGGCTTCTGGGGCGGTTCGCTGGCCTCGCTGCTGGCCGGACGCGACGACAGCGGGGCCGAGGACTGCCGGACCGTGTTGCCGTTCGGCAGCGGGCTGTGGACCGGTCATCTGTGGCGACCGGCGAACATCCTGCTGGCGTTGGCCCCGGCGGAGGGCGCACGCCGGTTCCTCGTCGCCGGCACCGATGTGACCGCGCTCCGGCGCGGCTCCACCGCGGAACTGATGCCCGGCTTCATGCCGCTGTCGCGGGTGTTGGTCGAGCACACCTTGAGCGAAGACGGCAGCGCTCGGGCGCGGGCGAATCTGGCGGGCAACGCGTTCGCGCCGGACAGCGTCCTGGCCGTGTTGCTCGGCCGGGAGCCGGACGTCGTCGAGCCGGGAATCGTCGACGCGATCCGTCGGCACGACTTCGCTGGGGGCGCGGTGCGATGGCAGGCCTACCGCGTGCCGCACAAGCGCACCGAGTCTGTTCGTACAGCGCTCGGATCCCTTCTGGAACATGGCCAGAAGCAGTTCCTGGACATGCTGGCCTTCGCCTGTGACGGCGCCACCGACGACGACGCGGCGTTGATCCATACCCTGATAAGGCTCGCGGGGGACGATCTGCGGCCGGAAACCCGCCGGGTGGCGCTGGAACTGCTGGCGCGGGTGTCAGGGCCCGAAGTCGTCTGGAGTCTGGAACTGGCGCGGGTCGGATCGCTGGACCGGTTGCCGAAGGCGATCCGGGCGTCGATGGCGGAGGGGTCGGCCGCGCCGTTGGCGGTGGCGGTGCGGGAGAAGCCTTTCCGGGACCGGAAGGCGGCGGTCAACGCCGCAGCGGCCGAGCTGCGGCAGGACCATGTGCTTGATGCGCCGTTGCCGTGGCTAGGATCGGGCCAGGCAAAACGGGAGGTTTGATGCTGGAGCTCGAGGGGCTGCGCAAACGCTACGGCGACCGCGTCGCGTTGGACGGCGTGACGTTCTCCGTGCGTCCGGGGGAGCTGTACGGCTTCGTCGGCACGAACGGCGCGGGCAAGACCACGACGATGCGGATCACGCTCGGCGTGCTCGAACCGGACGCCGGAAGCGTGCGGTTCCAGGGCAGATCGGTCGACACCGCGACCCGGCGCACGTTCGGCTACATGCCCGAGGAGCGCGGCCTCTACCCGAAGATGCGCGTCGGCGACCAGCTGCGCTACCTCGCCGAGCTGCACGGCATGAGCCGCGGCGACGCCGCCAAGGCCACCGCCTACTGGATGGAGCGGCTGTCGGTCGCCGAGCGGGCCGAGGACCGGGTCGAGGCGCTGTCGCTGGGCAACCAGCAGCGGGTGCAGCTGGCCGCGGCGCTGGTGCACCACCCGGCGGTGCTGGTGCTGGACGAGCCGTTCTCCGGACTGGACCCGGTCGGCGTCGACAACCTCGCCGAGGTGCTGCGCGAGCGCGCCGCCGAAGGCGTGCCGGTGGTGTTCTCCAGCCACCAGCTGGAGCTGGTCGAGCGCCTGTGCGACTCGATCGGGATCATCTACCGGGGCCGGATGGTCGCCACCGGGACCGTGGACGAGCTGCGGGCCTCCCGCGCCGAGCGGGCGCTGCGGGTCGGGGTCGACGCCGCCGCCGGCTGGGCCGAAGGCCTGGTCGGCGTGGAGTCGGCCGAGTACGGGGCGACGACGATACTGATCCTCACCGGCGAGGCCGACGACCAGGCGATCCTGGACGCCGCCCGGGCCGCGGGCCCGGTGCGGGAGTTCACGCCGCTGCGGCCGAGCCTGGCGGACCTGTTCCGGGAGGCTGTCGCGGAGCACAACGGCGATGGTGAGGACGACGGCGAGGGCGCCGGCGCGGGTGGCGGGGCCGGTGGCGGGGCCGACAGTGGCGGTTCCGGTGGTCCCGGCGGCGGCACCGGGGGCGGTCGCGTGCCTGCCGGACTTGCGGGGCGGGTCTGGCGCGCCGCGCGTGCGGCACGTGCCGGTCAGGGCGGCTCCGGCGACGGTGGCAGCCGAAGCGACCGTGGCAGCGACAGCGGCGGCGGCAGCCACGGCGACCGTGGCAGCGGCAGCACCGGCAGCGTCAGCACTGGCAGCACCGGCACCAGCGGCAGCGGCAGCAGCGCTAGCAACGGCAACGGCAACGGCGGCAGCGGTAGCGGTAGCACCGGCAGGACCGGCGGCGGCAGCTCCGGCGACGGTGGCAGCGGCAGCGGCAGCGGCAGCAGCGACCGCGGCGAACACACCGATTCCGGCGACAGCGCCGACCAGCAAGGAGCGCGCGCGTGAACCGGAACCGTCAGGCCGTCCGGCTCGTCATGCGCCGCGAGTTCGTCGAGCGCGGGCGGGACCGCGGGTTCGCGATCGCGGTGGCGATCTCGCTGCTGATCGTGCTGGTCGCGGTGGTGATCTCGGCGCTGGTCTCGGGGCGGGACAAGACGCCGTCGTTCACCGTCGGCTTCGCCGGGCCGCGGGCCGCCGTCGAGCAGCAGTACGCCGAGCGGCAGGCGCCGGCCTACAAGATCAACCTGACCTCCAGCGTGGTCACCGATTCCGCGGTGGCGCAGGAGATGGTCAAGAGCGGCAAGATGAACGCGCTCGTGGACGGCGGGCAGATCTACGTGCAGGACTCGGTCGACCCCAAGTTGGCGCCGGTGCTGGCCGGGGCGAACCTGGCCGCGCAGATTCCGGACGTGGACCAGCTACAGGGGCAGACCACGGTCAAGTTGGCGCCCAAGGATCCCGACGCCGGGCAGCGCAAGACGGTCGCGCTGGTCGCCGAGATCATGCTGTTCAGCCAGATGATCGCGTACTGCATGTGGGTCGCCACCGGTGTGGTGGAGGAGAAGGCGAGCCGGGTCATCGAGGTGCTGCTGTCCAGCACGTCGGCGCGGGTGCTGCTGACCGGGAAGATCATCGGGATCGGGGCGCTGGGGCTGCTGCAGCTGGCGGCCACCGCCGCGGTCGGGATCGGCGCCGGGGCGGCGACCGGGGCGCTGCACATGACCGGGCAGATCTGGCAGACCGTGGGCATCGTGGCGGTCTGGTTCGTGCTCGGCTACATCTTCTATGCCTCGGCCTACGCCGCGGTGGCCGCGCGGGTGTCGCGCCAGGAGGAGATGCAGACCGCGGTGCAGCCGCTGAACCTGGTGCTGATGGTGCCGTACTTCGCGGCGTTCGCGGCGCTGAGCAATCCGGACGCGGTCTGGGTGCGGGTGCTGTCGCTGATCCCGCCGTTCTCGGTGCTGATCCAGCCGGTGCGGATCGCCGGCGGGGACGCGTCGTGGTGGGAGCCGGTGGTGGCGATCGGGTTGATGGCCGTGGTGACGGTCGGCATCGTCGCGGCCGGCGCCCGGGTGTATGAGAACTCTGTGTTGCGGTTCGGGTCCAAGGTCCCGATGCGGGTCGCCTGGACCGCGGGGAGGAGGGCGTAGCGTGCCGAAGGTCCGGGTGCTGTCGTTCAACACGCTCTACAAGGACGAGCCCAGGGTGCGCCTGCGCGCGCTGGCCGAGGTGTTGGCGGACTCCGACTACGACGTGGTCTGCCTGCAGGAGCTGCTCATCCCGCCGAACTTCGCCCTGCTCCGCTCGCTGACCAGGGCGGCGTTCCCCTACGCGGCGCACGGCCCCCGCCTGCCTATCGTGGCCGGCGGCCTGCTGACGCTGTCCCGCATCCCGCTGGTCGGCCACCGCTACCAGGTCCTGGCCGCCCGCGCGAAGTGGCGCCGCGAGCTGGTGATGCGCAAGGGCGTCCTGCTGACCCGCTTCAACGTCGACGGCGAGTTCTTCACCGTCGCCAACACCCACCTGTCGGCGAACCGCGCGGCGGACTGGTCGAAGGCGGCGCCGTTCACCCGCGTGCAGCAGACGGAACTGGCGCGCCTGGCGAAGGTGGTCCGCCGCATCGACTCCGGCGAACCGGTGATCGCGGTCGGCGACTTCAACGTCCCCCGCGACTCCTGGCTCTTCGAGGGCTTCGAGGCGGCCTCGGGCCTGCGCGACGCCTTCGACGGCGACGCCGCCACCACCTACCGCCCGGTGCCGGGGTGGGACGGCGCGGCGCTGGACCAGGTGCTGGTGACGCCGGGGCTGGCGGCCGGGGCCGAGGTGGTGCTGCGGGAGAAGGTGCTGATGGCCGACGGCCGGGAGCGGTTCCTGTCGGACCACTATGGGGTGGCCGCGACGGTGGGGTGACCCGCTATTCCGGTGCCTGCCGCCCCGGCTCGGCCGGCACATAGGCCTCCAGGCGCTCCCCGGCGATGATGCGGTCCACGGTCTGGTCGGGAGTGCCCGCGGACTGCACCATCAGCACGTTCTCGTCCGCCGTCGGCGGCTCCAGCGCGCTCAGCTGGCTCCCCAGCATGTCGGCGTGGAACATGTGGCCGCGGCGGTCGGTCAGCCGTTGGTGCAGGGTCTTGAGGTCGACGACCAGGTACACCATCCGGACCTGCGGCCTCCCGGCGCGCAGGCGGTCGCGGTAGGAGCGCTTGAGGGCCGAGCAGGCGATGACGGCGGGGCGGTCGGCGGCCGCCGCCTTGTCGATCCAGCGGCCGATCTCGTCGAGCCAGGGGATGCGGTCGGCGTCGGTGAGCGGTTCGTGGGCCGCCATCTTGGCGATGTTGCTGCCCGGGTGGAAGGCGTCGCCGTCGGCCCAGTCCCAGCCCAGGCGGCCGGCCAGGGCGGCCCCGACGGTCGACTTGCCGCTGCCGGAGACGCCGGTGACCACCACCACCGGCGGCGTGGCCCCGGCGGCCCCGGCGGTTCCGGCAGTTCCGGCGGCTCCCGGGGGCGGGGGAGGGGTCGGTCGCACCATGCCTTCAGCCTGACATCGGGGAGGTCGCGGTGCTCGCCGGCGGGTCCGGACGGGCCATCTGGGTGAGCCTGCTGAGCAGCCGGGAATAAAACCCCTTCGACGGGAAGCTGGGCGCGGATATGAGCAACGAAGAGGCTCGTTCCTGGAACGAGCAAATCATCGAAGAGTTCCGCGCCAACGCCGGCAGCGTCGCCCAGTTCGGCGGCAAGGGCCTGGTCATCCTGCACCACACCGGCGCCAAGTCCGGCGCCTCCTACGTCTCCCCGCTCGCCGGGATCGCCGCGGACGGCGGCGCCTGGGTGATCGTGGCCTCCAATGCCGGCAAGGACAACCACCCGGCGTGGTTCCACAACGTCCAGGCCCACCCCGAGGTGCGCCTGGAGGTGCCCGGCGACGACGCGGTGGCCACCCTCGAGCTGTCCGCGCGGGTCGCCGACGACGCCGAGCGCGACCGCTACTTCGCCCAGATGGTCGCCCGCGCCCCGCAGTTCGCGGAGTACGAGAAGGGCACCACGCGCAAGATCCCGGTCGTGGTGCTGGAGCCGGCCGCCTGACGGTAGGCCGACCACCGGTGTCCGGGCGTCGCGGCCAGTCCGTTAGTTCTCGGCGCCCGGACGGTACAGCCGCCGCGCGATGTGCGGCGGCAGCTCGTAGGGCCGCTCCCTCGGCAGATGCTGCGCGGCGCGGTCCTTACGGCCCTCTTTGAGCAGGTCGGCCATCTTGCGCACGGTCGGCGTGACGTCCCGGATCTCGGTGGTCCAGGCGTTCACGTAGTCCGCGATGACGTGCCGGCTCAGCCCGACCTGGATCGCCCGCGCGTCCAGCACGGCACCGGCCAGCGTCCGCTCCGGGTCCCACTGGACGTGCACCGTCGCGCTCTTCATCTGGCGCTCCCAGTCCGCGCGGTCGGCGTACACGCCGCGCTCGTAACCGGTCAGCACCGCCTGCGACAGCGCGGTCTCCCAGCCCTCCCGCGTGATCCGGACCGCCAGCACGTGTTCCTGCCCCGGCTTGCGGGCCCAGTTGCTGCGGCCCATCATCCACAGGAACGAGGGCTTGATCCACGTCATCCGGTTCAGCGAGAACGGCTCGACGAAGCGCTGCGCACGCACCGCCGGCTCGGCGATCTCCGCACGGTACGCCTGGTACACGACGATCGTGTCGCGGTCGTAGTCCGCGCGTACCTGGTGCAGCGGAAGGTTGTTCGTGTTGGCCATGGAGGCTCCCCCGTTCTCATTGCTCAGGGGAGTGTCGCGCACAAGCCTGGCCGGCGCCCGCGAATATCAGGACTCAGCGTTGGTGCCGGTTCTCCCACCACCACACGGCGGGATTGAACGCGCCGTCGCCGTTGCCGGTGCTCCGGTGCACCACGATCTTGCCGAAAGTGGACTTGCCGGTGATCCGGATCAGCGGCCCGTCCTCCTGCCCCTCCGGCGTCGAACCGGTGACCGAGCGCTTGCCGAACAGCGCGCCGCCCTCGTCGATGACCCGCGCGTTCTCCGGGACCGTGATGATGGCCTTGCCGCAGAACGTGTTGATGTCCAGCGTGATCTCCCGCCCCGGCAGCACCGCGTCGGCCAGGTTCACGATCAGTGCCCCGAACCGCGCGTTCGCCGAGGTGTGCCGGCCGGCGACCCAGCGGCCGGAGCGGATCACCTTGCTGAACGTCGCGCTCAGCTCCTGGTGCTCGACCGCGGACAGCGGGCTGACCTGGGTCTTGCGCAGGTCGTCGGGCAGGTCGGCGGTGAGCGGGACCAGCTCGGCGCGGGTCTTGGCGGCGTACGTCGCGTCGATCCGTTCGGCCAGTTCGGTGCTGGTCAGCCGGCCCTGTGCCAGCGCCTCGGAGAGCACGGCCGCCACTTCGTCGCGCTCGGCGTCGGAGGCCCGGACCTGCCCGGCCGGAAGCTGCCCGGCCGGAAGCTGTCCAGCAGCCTGCTCGGCGGGCACGACGACCGGGACGAACTGGCTCTCTTCGGGCGCGGAAGTCATGCGAGCAGTGTAGCCGGAAACCGCCCCGAACGCGATATGTCGCGTTGTCCCGCTGACGCGGCGTCAGACCAACTGTGCACGAACGACGAATGAAAGCCTCTGCTATCAGCGGGTCTTGTGCCTCGATACCACTTGTCCGGGCCCTTATTCGCCTAGACAATACCGTCGCCACTTTCGCGCCTTCCCCACATCCCCCAATCAGGGAGCTTAAATGATCAGACGGAAACGTTGGATCGCAGGCGCTGCGTTCCTAGCCCTCATCGTGGGCGGGATAACGGGTGCCGCGCAGGGTCTGGCGAGCAAGAGGCCGACATCCGGCCCCGGCTCGTGCACCCTCATCGGCTGGAACCCGAGCACCGACCCGACGAACGCGAAGAACCTGCCGGTCGGCCAGCGGCCCCAGACGTACAAGCCGGACAACTTCGACTGCTCCAGCGCGAAGTTCGCGGCGCTGGGCGCGGAGTTCAACAAGTTCCCGCAGCCCCACAACTTCGCCGTCAACAACCGCATCACCTACGAACCGGCCGGCTCCGGCAAGGCGGCCACGGCGGTGCAGCAGCCGGTGGCGGCGGTGAACCCGCTGGCACCGTACTTCCCGCCGTTCCAGCACTTCGTCATCATCTACCGCGAGAACCACACGTTCGACGACTACCTCGGCGACTGTGCGACCACCGTCCACACCGGCTGCAACGGCCAGGTGGAGAGCACCAACCACATCAGCTCGGTGCCGGACCTGCACAACCTGGCCAAGACCTACGCGCTGTCGGACTCCTACAGCACCGGCACGCAGCCGCCCTCGGGCCCCAACCACTGGTGGCTGTTCTCGGCCCAGTCGCAGTCCAGCTCGCAGCAGCAGTCGTACCCGTCCACCGGGACGCAGTTCGACCGCTTCCTGAGCAACACGAACGGTCCGACCGACGAGGGCACCAACGCGTGCACCGCGCCGACGGGCTCGGGCAGCGGCAGCAGCCCGTACACGTTCGTGATGAACGGTGACTTCTACTGGATGCTCAGCAGCGGCTCGGGCTACTGGAAGAACCCGGCCGACGGCAAGCTCGAAGTCCTGCCGCCGAACCGCCCGGGCACCAGCATCCCGGAGGAGCTGCACTACAACGAGTACACCTGCTCCAACCAGAGCCTGCCGGACAGCACCATCGCGAACGACTACATCAGCTTCGTGAACACCAACGGCCTGCCGGTCTACAGCTACGTCGAGCTGTTCAACGACCACCCGGGCACCTACCAGGACATCCCGGGCAACGACACGGCGACCAACAACGTGGTCAACGCGATCGAGAACAATGCCACCTACAAGAACAACACCCTGATCGTCATCACCGAGGACGACACCCAGAACGGCAACAACGGCGCCGACCACGTCAGCAACACCTACCGGGTGCCGCTGGTGGTCATCGGTCCGTCGCAGTACGTCAAGCAGGGGTACCTCAGCCACGTCGCGTACACGACCAACAACGTGATCGCGGCGATGGAGCGCACGATGCAGAACGTCAAAGCGGGCATCATCGACCCGAACGACAACATCGGCCTGAACACCTTCCCGATGACCACCAACGACCAGGCCGCCCTCGGCGACCCGCTGGAGGACTTCTGGGTGCAGGGCTCGACTCCGCTGTCCGCTTCGGCCTCGGCCTCCCCGACCACCGGCAACGCCCCGCTCGCGGTGAACTTCACCGGCTCGGCCCAGGGCGGCACGTCGCCGTACAGCTACAGCTGGAACTTCGGCGACGGCTCGACGAGCACCTCGCAGAACCCCAGCCACACCTACAGCTCCTCGGGCAACTACACCGCGACGCTGACGGTGACCGACAGCTCCTCGCCGGCGAAGACGGCGACCTCCCAGGTCGCGGTCAACGTCAGCGCGGTCGGCAATCCGCTGGCGGCCTCGGCCTCCGGCAGCCCGACATCCGGACAGATCCCCTTGGCTGTGAACTTCACGGGGACCGCGACGGGTGGCACGCCGGGCTACAACTACAGCTGGAACTTCGGTGACGGCTCCGCGACCAGCACGGCGCAGAACCCGAGCCACACCTACTCGACCGTCGGGACCTACACGGCGACGTTGACGGTGACCGACAGCGCCTCGCCGGCGAACACGGCGACGTCGACGGTCAGCGTCACGGCGGATCCGATCGCCAGCGTGCCGCCCAGCGCGCCGCAGAACCTGACCGCGTCCGGCGGCACCAACCAGGTGACGCTGAACTGGCAGGCGCCGAGCAGCACAGGCGGCGAGAACCTCACGAAGTACAGCGTCTACCGCGGCACCTCCAGCGGTACCGAGTCGCTGGTCACCTCGGGCGGTTGCAGCGGCCTGAGCGGCACGACTTTGACGTGCACGGATACTGGGCTAACCAGTGGGACGACGTACTACTACCGGGTGACCGCGTCCAACCCTGTCGGCGAGAGCGGGCAGAGCAACGAGGTCAGCGCGACCCCGACCGGCGGCTCCGGCGGCTGCACGGCCGGGCAGCTGCTGGGCAACGCGGGCTTCGAGAACGGCGCCTCCAACGCGGCACCGTGGGCCGTCACCTCGACCCACACCCCGCTCTCGGTGATCAACAGCAGCAGCTCCGAGCCGCCGCACAGCGGGACGTACGACGCGTGGCTCGACGGCTGGGGCAAGACCACCACGGACACCCTGGCGCAGACGGTGACGTTGCCCGCCGGGTGCACGAACTACAAGTTCAACTTCTACATGCACATCGACACCGCGGAGACCACGACCTCGACCAAGTACGACACGTTGCAGCTGCAGCTTCTCAGCAGCTCGGGTTCGGTGCTGAAGAACATGTACACGTACTCGAACCTGAACGCGAACAGCGGATACTCGCTGCACACGTTCGACCTGTCGGGCTACGGCGGGCAGACGGTGACGCTCAAGTTCACCGGCAAGGAGGACTCCGAGTACCAGACGTCCTTCGTCATCGACGACACGTCGGTCAACGTGAGCTGATGTCCTAGCACACGTTCGGACGGACAGAAACACAGAACGGGCCCGGCGCGACGCGCCGGGCCCGTTCTGTGTGTTCCGACTATGTGTTCCGACCGGTTCTAGGAGAGCAGGTCGACGTTGCCGTCGAACTGCCACAGCGGGTTCGAGATCGTCTTGCCGTTGAGGACGATCAGGAAGTAGCCGTTGACCTCCTGCGGGCCGTCGCCGTCGGCGATGTAGCGGCCGTTCGCGGTGACGTCGAGCTGGTAGATGGCCTGCGCCGTGACGTTGTCGCCGGGGACGCTCCAGGAGACCGTGCAGCGCCAGTCGGTGCCCGGTCCTTCCTGCGTGCCGAGCCCTTCGCTCTTCAGGCACGAGGCGGAGGTGTGCAGCTGCGCCTCGGTGAGCGGGGGCCTGCGCATCTCGTCTTCCTGGAGCTTGTAGAGGTGGGCGAAGGCGGTGGCCACCGACTTCTGCACCTTGTTCTGGTCGATGCCCGAGCTGCCGGCTCCGGAGGTGGTGGCGGCGACCAGGCCGACGGTCACGGCCAGCACGCCGGCCAGCGGCAGCACGCCCACCGTCAGGACCCTGCGACCGGCGCCGTCGTTGGTGAGGTTGGTGAAGTCGCGGCGGACGAAGACCATGTAGGCCAGCGCGGTCGCCACGATCGCCCACACCAGGCTGACGGTGATGCCGATCAGCAGCGGCTTGAGCTGCGCCGGGTCGGTGAACAGGCCGTTCCAGGAGATGAAGGCGTAGCCGGGCAGCGCCAGGCGGACGGCGACCGGCAGCGGCAGCATCTGCGCGGCCTGCATGCCCAGGGCGACGATGGTCGGCAGCAGCAGGCCCATCGGGGAGCGGCCCAGGGCGATGGACCCGAGCAGGCCGATGGCGGCCAGCGCGAGCGTCGGCGCCAGGACGCAGAGCCAGGCGAGCAGCACCCTGGTGCCGGCCTCGCCCCCGGCCAGGCTGTGGCCGTCCAGGCCGACCAGCGGGTTGTTGCCCTCGGCGAGCAGGCCGCCGAGGATGCTGGAGAAGGTCAGGCCGGCGATCAGCAGCAGGATCACGGTGAGGCTGGCGATCGCCTTGGCGACGAAGATGCGCCGGTGCGAGCGGACCGCGATCAGCAGGTGGCGCCAGGTGCCGAGGCGGTCCTCGGAGGCGAAGACGTCGCCGGCCACCACCGAGGTGATCAGGGGGAGCCCCCAGGTGCCGCAGAAGCCGAGCGCGACCAGGGAACCGGCCCAGCCGGTGGCGTGCATCCAGCGGCCGAACAGGGTGTCCGAGGGCAGGGTGCTCTGCTGGTCGATTGCGAAGACCAGAAGCGCCGGACCGATCCAGCACAGCAGGATCAGCAGGCGGACGCGCCAGGCGGAGAACTGCTTGATCAGCTCGAAGCGGAGGACCCGGGACACCGGGACCGCGGCGGCGGCCGGCGGCGCGGCTTCCGGCGCGGGGGTTTCGGTGACGGTCGTGGTCATCGGCCGGCCTCCTGCTGCTGCTCTTCGGTCGTGGGGGCGGTGGGGGTGGTGGCTTCGGGGGCTTCGGCGTTGGGTTCGGCGGTGGGTTCGGCGGTCTTCTCGCCGGTGGACTGCTGCGGGACGTCGACCGGCTGGTCGGTGAGCGCGAGGAACGCGGCTTCCAGCGGCGAGACCACCGGGGCCAGCTCGCGCAGCGCGACGTCCGCGCGCACGATCCGCGCCACGAGCTCGTCCATCGCCGCCACCTGCGCGCGCACGATGAGCACTTCGGGATCGCCCAGCGCCGCGGCGTCGGAGCCCTCGACGACGGTGATGCCCGGGGTGTCGCCGGCGATGGTGCGGGCCTGGGCGGCGTCCGAGACGCGCAGCCGGTAGTCCAGGTCGCGGTTCTCGTCGGAGAGCTTGTTCAGCGGGCCGGAGAACACCACGCGACCGGTGTTCAGGATGGTGACCTCGGAGCACAGGGCTTCCAGGTCGTCCATGCGGTGGCTGGACAGGATGACCGTGGCGCCGTCGGCGACCAGGCGGTTCAGCACGCCGTGCACGTGCTTCTTGCCCGCCGGGTCCAGGCCGTTGGCGGGCTCGTCGAGCACCAGCAGCCGGGGCTTGGTCAGCAGCGCGGCGGCCAGGCCGAGGCGCTGGCGCATGCCCAGCGAGAAGCCGCGGACCTTGTCGTCCGCGACCTCGCTCAGCCCGACCTGCGCCAGCGCCTCCTGGACGTCGTCCGGACGCGGCCGGCGGTGCCGCAGCGCGATGAGCGCGGCGAGGTTCTGCTGCGCGGTCAGCGTGGGGTACAGACCGGGACCGTCGACGAACCCTGAGACGCCCTCGGGCGCGGCCAGCGTCCGCCCGACCGGCGTGCCGAAGATCTCCAGACCCCCCTCGTCGGCGACGGCCAGGCCCAGCAACAGGCCCAGGAGCGTGGTCTTGCCGGCCCCGTTCGGACCGACCAAGCCGTGGATCTGACCTTTCGCCATGCTCACGTCCACGTGATCGAGCGCGACGACATCACCGAAGACCTTGGTGATGCCGCGGCCCCTGACTGCGACGGTCGTATCCATCCGCTCCTCCCTCTGCCGGTGGTGACCGATTCCGGAGGAACCTACCCCTGGTACTTGGCGCTCACCCGCGAAACTGCTGAATGTTCAAGGAACGCGGGAGGGCGCCCGGACGACGGGGAGAGGTGCCGGGGGACGGTGCGGGAGTCTGATCCTGTCAGGGCCAGGATTCTCAGCGACCTGACAAGAGGGCGGCTTGTGCGGGATGCCCGAGGTTCGGATGAAAACGCACCGCGACCGCAGCCGCCGCGACATCGCCGGCGCCGCAGCCCGCGGGGAGCACGGCGATCGGGGTGGTGGAGCAGATGGTGGCCCGCTGTCGAAAACACGCCGCGACCGCAGCCGGGCCGGGGCGGTGGTGCGTGCTCCGGCGCGGTGCGGTCGCGGCGTTGGGTTGTGCGGCTGTGCGGATGTGCGGTTGTGCGGATGTGCGGATGTGTCTCGTGTTGCGTATTGCGGTCGTGCGGTGGTGCGGTCGGGTCGTGCCTCGTGTCGCGTCGTGCCTCGTCTGGTCGTGCGGTGTGCGTCGCCTGCCGTCGCTCCTACGGCTGCGCCGGCGCCGGCACGATCGCGTCGATCTCCGCCAGCTCCTCGGCGGTCGGCTCCCAGTCGCCGGCGGCGGCGTTGGCCTGCACCTGCTCCGGCGACATCGCGCCGGAGATCACCGAGGTGCAGCCAGGCTGCGCGGCCAGGCCCGCGATGCCGACCTCCAGGATGCTGCGGCCGTGCTTCTCGGCCCAGGCGATCAGCGCCTCGACCTTGTCCAGGCGGTCCTCGGTGACCCAGTGCGTGCGGCCGGCCAGGCGGGCGTCGGCCGGGATACCGGTGGCGCGCCGGACCTTGCCGGTGAGCAGGCCGTTGGCCAGCGGGAAGTAGGGCAGCACGCCCAGGCCGAAGTACCGCGCGGCCGGCACCACCTCGGTCTCGGCCTCGCGGACCAGCAGCGACCAGTGGTTCTGGGCCGAGACGAAGGGGGTGGCGTTCAGCTGCTGCGCGACGTAGTGCGCCTCGGCGATCTGCCAGCCCGCGAAGTTGGAGTTGCCCAGGTAGCGGACCTTGCCCTCGCGGACCAGGTCGTCCAGGGCGGCGACGGTCTCGGCGATCGGCGTGGCCGGGTCCGGGGTGTGCAGCTGGTACAGGTCGATGTAGTCGGTCTGCAGCCGCTTGAGCGAGTGCTCGACCGCGTACCGGATGTAGGACCGGCCGCCCTTGGCGCCGGTCGCGCGCGGGTAGTGCATGTCAAAGCTCTGATGTCCAAACTTGGTGGCCAGCACCACCTGGTCCCGGCGGCCTTTCAGGACCTCGCCGAGGAACGACTCGGACTGGGACTGGCCGTACATGTCGGCGGTGTCCAGCAGGGTGATGCCGGCGTCGATCGCGGCGTCCACGACGCGCCGGGTGCCGGCCACGTCCAGCCGGCTGCCGAAGTTGTTGCAGCCCAGGCCCACGACGGAGACGAGCAGGCCGGAATTACCGAGGTGACGATAGCGCATGGCACGATTTTAGTCCCGCTAAGTAAGGCTAGCCGTTCAGGAACTCCACGGGGACCATGACCAGCCGCGACCGGACGAACTCGCCGAGGCCCTTGGCCTGCGGATCGGCGCGCGTCGAGGCCGCCACCCCTTCGCCGAGCATGCCGTAGACGACGAAGTTCAGCGCCCGCAGGTTCGGCAGCTCGAAGCGCTCCACCCGCAGGTCGCAGCACTCCGGGACGAGCTTCTGGAACGTGTCCACGTCCAGCGTCTCGCGCAGCCAGGCGTAGGCGCGGTCGGTGCGCGTCCACAGCCCGACGTTGGCGTTCCCGCCCTTGTCCCCGGAACGGGCTCCGCAGACCAGGCCGAGCGGAGCCAGCCGCTTCATCCCGTCGGAGAAGAACGGCTCCGGCGGACGCGGCGCGCCCAGGTGCAGCGGCATGCCCATCGGCCGGCGGCAGGGCCGGATCTCCAGGCGCTCGCCGGTGGGCAGCACGGCGATGTGCGCGACGTGCCGGTCCTGGATCAACGTCGGCCAGTACACGCCGTACTCGACCTCGCGCGTGGGCGGCGCGGTCGGGTGGTAGCCGGAGTAGCCGGCCAGCGCCAGGCTGGTCACCGCGCCGGTGAAGGCCTGGCCGACCTTGTCCGGATCCGGGTCCTTGACCGTGATGTGCAGGTAGGCGGTGGCTTCCTCGTCGGTGCGCGCCTGCTCGGCGGGCTTGTCGCTGCGTTGCAGCCGCACGTCCACGGAGGCGAAGCGGCCGCGGCCGCCGAGCGTGTCGAAGATCTGCGCCTCGGCCAGCCCGGCCTTGGCCTCTATGTCCAGGCCGGTGACGCCGAGCGTGATCGAGTTGCGGTAGCCGCCGCGGTAGTTGAAGGCGACCTTGAGCTTGTGCGGGCCGGTCATGCCCTTGGCGCCGCGGATCTCGACGCGGTCCGGGGCCTGCTGCGTCACGCGCAGGGTGTCGAAGTGCGCGGTGACGTCAGGGTTCGTATAGGCCGGGCCCTCGATGTCGTAGAGCAGCTGCGCGGTGACCGTGCCGACCGAGACCACGCCGCCGGTGCCCGGGTGCTTGGTGATCACCGCGGAGCCGTCGTGGGCGACCTCGGCGATGGGGAAGCCGGGGACGCGGGTGTCGGGGAGCTCGTCCAGGAAGGAGTAGTTGCCGCCGGTGCACTGCGGGCCGCACTCGATGACGTGTCCGGCGACGACCGCGCCGGCCAGGGCGTCCCAGTCGTCGCCGTTCCAGCCGTGCCACCAAGCGGCCGGGCCCACGACCAGTGATGCGTCGGTGACCCGGCCGCAGACGACGATGTCCGCGCCGCCGGCTAAAGCCGCGGCGATGCCCCAGGCGCCCAGGTAGGCGTGCGCCGAGACCGGTTCGGCGGCGTCGGAGAACGGCTCGCCGGTGTCCAGGTTCTCGAACGGGACCCCTCTGTCGCGCAGCTCGGCCAGGCGCGGGAGCAGGTCGTCGCCTTCGATGTGCGCGACCTTCAGACGCAGGTTCAGGTGCGTGATGAGGGCCCTGAGGTCGTCGGCCAGCCGCGCGGGCTCCAGCCCGCCGGCGTTGGTGACGATCTTGACGCCCTTCTCCTGGCAGGCGCCGAGCACCTGGTTCATCTGCGCCAGGAAGGAGCGCGCGTAGCCGGGACCGCCGCGCTCACGCGCTTTATGGAGCAGCAGCGGAGTCAGCTCGGCGAGGTAGTCGCCGGTCAGGACGTCGATCGGACCCCCGTCCACCATCTCCCTGGCCGCGGACAGGCGGTCGCCGTAGAACCCGGATGAGTTGGCGATCAGTACCGGGCGCCGGGGCGGGACTTGGGTGTTCACTTCACGAACTCCCTCTCAGTGTGAACCGAGTTCTCCCCGTGACTTTACTCGCGGGGTACCCCCTGGCGGGCCAGTAGCGCGCAGGATTTCCTATAACGAGGTAGAGGGAATTCTGTTTGTACCGGATCGTCACCGCGCGAGGATGAGATCGAATCAGCCTCCATCTGCTGTGTTTATGCCGGAAGCCGCCGCCTGCGGGTACGTGTCGGTACGGCCCTGGCAGGATGGCGCCATGGAACGAGTACTCGGCCTCGGCGGCCACTTCCTCCGCGCCACCGACCCGGCGGCCCTGACCGCCTGGTACCGCGACAGCCTCGGCCTGGACATCGACGAACACGGCATGTGGCAGCAGGAGGCCGGCCCGACGGTGTTCGCCGCCTTCGAGGCCGACACGGACTACTTCGGCTCGCGCGAGCAGCAGGTGATGCTCAACTTCCGGGTCCGCGACCTCGACGCGATGCTCCGGCAGCTGCGGGAGAAGGGCGCCGACGTCGACGCGGAGACGCAGGAGATGGACGGCATCGGGAAATTCGGCTGGGTGACGGATCCGGAGGGGAACCGGATCGAGCTGTGGGAAGCGGGCTGAGACGCGATCAGGGCCCGGATCCCCTCGGAATCCGAACCCTGACGATTACTCCAGGTGGCCCAACCGCCCCGGATCCCGGAGCTTCGGAGCCTCAATGCTTCACAGCTTCAGAACCTCAGCCCTCCGGCAGCGGCTGCGGCGCCGGCACGCCGGCGTAGTGCGCCGCGGGCCGGATGATCTTCGAGTCCTTGGCCTGTTCGAGGATGTTCGCGCACCAGCCGATCACGCGGGAGGTGGCGAACGTCGGGGTGAACATGTCGCGGGGGACGCCGGAGAGTTCCATCACCACGCCGGCGTAGAACTCGACGTTGGTGTAGAGCTGGCGGCCCGGCTTGAGTTCGGCGAGGGCCTTGATCACGTGCTGCTCGACCGCCACGGCGAAGTCCACCAGGGGGCCGCCGAGGCGCTGGGCGACGCCGCGGAGCATGATCGAGCGCGGGTCGTCCGTGCGGTAGACCGGATGGCCGAAGCCCATGATGCGGGCGCCGGCCTCCACCTGCTGGCGGACCCAGTCCTCGGCCTTGTCGGGGGTGCCGATCTCGTCGAGGGTGTCCAGGGCGCGCGAGGGGGCTCCGCCGTGCAGCGGGCCGGACAGCGAGCCCAGCGCCCCGGTCACGGCCGCGGCCAGGTCGGCGCCGGTGGAGGCGATGACGCGGGCGGTGAAGGTGGAGTTGTTGAAGCCGTGGTCCACGGTCGAGATCAGGTACTGCTCGATCGCGCGGGCCTGCTCCGGGGTGGGCTCGGTGCCGTTGAGCATGTAGAGGTAGTTCGCCGCGTACGACAGGTCGTCGCGCGGCTCCACCATCTCCAGGCCCTTGCCGAGCCGGTGGATCGCGGTCAGGACCGTCGGGGCCAGGGCGCTGATGTACAGCGCGTCCGCCCGGCGGGTCTGCTCGTCGATGTCGTAGATCGGCCGCATGCCGCGCTGTCCGGCCAGCAGCGGCAGGGCCGCCCGCAGACCGTTCATCGGCTCGCCGTGCACCGCCTCGGCGATGGCCGGCAGCAGCGCCTTGACCTTGTCCGGGACGTGCCGCAGCGGCGTGGTCTCGGCGATGAACGCCGCCCGCTGCTCCGCGTCCGGCAGGTGGCCGTCGATCATCAGGACCCAGACGTCCTCCAGGGTCCGCTTCTCGGCCAGCTCCACCGCGTTGTACTGGCGGTAGTGGTAGAAGCCTTCCTCGCCGCGCACGTCGCCGACTTCAGTGTCGGTGACGATGACGCCGGCCAGACCGCGCGGAACCTCGACTGTGGTGACGCTCCGCGTGGGGCGAGGCTGCTCGGATTCGAGCATCGTCGTGCCTCCTTGTGTGATTGTGTCGTCACCCCGATCTTGTGTGATCCGCGCGATGCCCGTCAATCGGCGCCATTGGTGATATGTGATGATCATGGGGTGTACGCTGGCACTGTGACGGATGTGATCTCCCTCACCGGACTGGTGAAGACCTTCGGCCGGGGATCCGCTGCCACCCGCGCGCTCGATGGTCTGGACCTGTCCGTGGCCCCCGGCGAGGTGCACGCCCTGCTCGGCCCGAACGGCGCCGGCAAGTCCACCACCCTCAGAATCCTGTTGAGCCTGCTCCGTCCGGACGCCGGCGAGGTCCGCCTGTTCGGCCGCGACGCCCGCCGCGACGCCGTGGCCCTGCACCGCCGTCTGGCCTACGTCCCCGGCGACGTCGCTCTGTGGCCGGACCTTTCCGGCGGCCAGGTGCTGGCGATGCTGTCCAAGCTGCGCGGCCGCACGACCGGCGCCAAGCGCATGGCCGAGCTGCTGGAACGCTTCGACCTGGACCCGAGCAAGAAGGGGCGCGCCTACAGCAAGGGCAACCGGCAGAAGGTGATGCTGGTCGCCGCGTTCGCCTCCGAGGCTGAGCTGCTGGTCCTGGACGAGCCGACCAGCGGCCTGGACCCGCTGATGGAGGCCGAGTTCCGGTCCTGCCTGAGCCAGGAGAAGGCGGCCGGCCGCACGGTGCTGCTGTCCAGCCACATCCTGTCGGAGGTCGAAGAGGTCTGCGACCGGGTCAGCATCGTGCGTCGCGGGCGGGTGGCGGAGTCCGGGACGCTGGCCGAGCTGCGGCACCTGACGCGCACGCTGGTCAGCGCGGAGCTCCAGCGGCTGCCGGACGGATTCGAGGACTTCGCGGGCTTCGACGGGCCGCACCAGGTGCGGGTCACGGAGCTGGGAACCGCGGCCGGCGGGGGAGTGCGGGTGGAGTGCTCGGTCGACACCGAGCACCTGTCGGCGCTGATGGTGCTGCTCGGGACGCAGGGGGTCCGGTCGATGACGAGCCGGCCGCCGACGTTGGAGGAGTTGTTCCTGCGGCACTACGCCGATCCGGGGCGGGAGAGTGCTGGAAATGACCCTGCGCGGGAGAGCGAGATATCTGCGGCCTGATGTACGCGGAGATCTGATTCACTCGGATGAGTGTTGCCGCTCCAACGGCAGTACGAGCTCGAACACTGTCCGACCGGGCTCGGACACCACTCCGACCCGGCCGCCGTGCGCCTCGGCGACCGCGCGAGTGATCGCCAGTCCCAGCCCGGTGCTCCCCGAGGTCCGCGAGCGCGCTGGGTCGCCGCGGGTGAACCGGTCGAAGGCCCGGTCCGCGAGGTCCGGCGCCAGTCCCGGGCCGGTGTCCTCGACGGCGAGGCGGACCCGGTCGGCATGCACCGTGATCCCGACCGTGACCCGGGTCCCGGCCGGGGTGTGCACGCGCGCGTTGGTCACGAAGTTCGCCACCGCCTGCGCCAGCCGGTGCGGGTCGCCGATCACCGTCACCGGGTCGGTCGGCAGGTCCAGGCGCCATTCGTGACGCGTCGGGGTCACGCCGCCGGCCGCCGTGGTGTCGCCGTCCCCCTCGGCCGCATGGTCGGCGGCCTGAGCGTTGTCCACCGCGTCCAGCACCAGCAGCGTCAGGTCCACCTCCTTCGACTCCAGCGGCCGCCCGGCGTCCAGCCGCGCCAATAGCAGCAGGTCGTCGACGATCGTCCCCATCCGTCGCGACTCGGCCTCGATGCGGATCAGCCCGTGGCGCGCGTCGTCGGGCAGCTCCCCACCGCGCCGCAGCACCAGTTCGGCGTGGCCGCGGACGGCGGCCAGGGGAGTGCGCAGCTCGTGGCCGGCGTCGGCGGCGAAGTCGCGCAGCCGGCGCTCGACGGACTGCCGGCGTGCCAGGGCGTCCTCGACGTGGCCGAGCATCCGGTTCAGGGAGGCGCCGACCCGGCCCACTTCGTCGTTCCGGTCCGCGTCCGGGACCCGGACGTCCAGCGCCACCTCGCCGCTGGCCAGCGACAGGGTGCTGACCCGCTCGGCGGTCCGGGTCACGCGCTCCAGCGGCCGCAGCGCCAGCCGGACCCACGCCGCGCCGCCGAGCGCGGCCACCACCACCGCGCCGCCGAACAGCGCGATCTCGGCCGTCGCCAGCTCCCGGACCGTGCTGGAGACCTGGGACAGCGGCAGGCCGGTGACCAGGACGTCGCCGTCGGCGCCGGCGACCGCGCGCATGCGGTAGGCCTTGAGCCCCGACAGGCGGACGGTGTGCGCGGAGCCGTCGGTCGGCAGCGACAGCAGGTCCCGGGAATCGGCCGCCGTCAGGCGGATCTGCCGGGTGTTGTCGCCGGTCGCGCTGGTTCCGTCGACCACGCCGGCCTGCGTCACCACGCTGTTCAGTGCGCGGGCCCCAAACGTGCCCTGCGCCTGGCCGCGGGTGTCGGCCGCGGCGAGTTCGTGCTCCAGGCTCTGCGCGTAGCGCGGCCCGGCCGCCGACAACTGCTGGTCCAGCCGCGACACGAGGAACCCGCGCAGCAGGGCCGTGGTGCCGAACCCGACGCCGGCGAAGATCGCCGCCAGCAGCACCACCAGCCCGAGCGTCAGCTGCCCTCGCAGCGTCCGCGGCCGGAGCCGGATCACGGAGCGGCGGCCTTGATGACGTATCCCGCGCCGCGCACCGTGTGGATCATCGCCGGGCGGCCGGCGTCGATCTTCTTGCGCAGGTAGCTGATGTAGAGCTCCACGACGTGGGCCTGCCCGCCGTAGTCGTAGGACCACACCTCGGACAGGATCTGGGACTTGCTCAGCACCTGGCGGGGGTGCCGCATCAGGAACCACAGCAGCGCGAACTCCTTCGGGCTCAGCTCGATCGGTTCGCCGCCCCGGGTCACCTCCCGCGCGGCCTCGTCCAACACTAGATCGCCGACCACCAGGCAGTCCGGGCTCGCCACCCGGCCGGCCCGGCCGCGCGCGGTGCGCCGCACCAGGCTGCGCAGCCGCACCACGACCTCGTCCAGGCTGAACGGCTTGGCCACGTAGTCGTCGCCGCCGGCCGCGATCCCGGCGATCCGGTCCTCCACCGCGTCGCGCGCCGTGAGGAACAGTACCCGGACCTCCGGACGGGAGGTGTGGATCCGGCGCATGACCTCCATGCCGTCCATGTCCGGGAGCATCATGTCCAGCACCACGGCGTCCGGCTGGTAGGTCGCCGCGGCCGAGACCGCCTCGCGGCCGTCGTGCGCGCCGACGGCGTCCCAGCCCTCGTGGCGCAGCGCGCCGCAGACCACCTCCACCAGGTCCGGCTCGTCGTCGACGACCAAAAAGCGCCAGGGTTCGGTCGGGTTCGCGATGTTCGCAAGCATGGCGGTCATCGTCCACATCCAGCGTGAAGATTGGCTAAGGATTGCCTCGATCAGCGGCTTTGCGGACACGATTCTGAGGAAACTCAAAGGTAGTGCTGTTTACCTCGGTCCCATGAGCACGACCGCACTACCCCGCGACACCGCGCCGCCCGGCGCGAAAGCGTCCCCGGAGACCGTCCCGCGGCTGGCCCTGACCCTGATGGCGGCCGGCGCCGCGGCGGTGCTGGCCGCCTGGTGGCACGCCACCCCCGCGGTCGTGGGCGCCGCCGGCTGGCTGGACGGCGCCGGCCGCATCACCGGCCTGCTGGCCGGCTACACGGCCCCGGTCCTGCTGCTGCTCATGGCCCGGATCCCGGTCCTGGAGCACCGCGTGGGCAGCGACCGGCTGGCGCGCTGGCACGCGCTGTGCGGGCGGTACATGGTCTTCCTGGTCAGCGCGCACATCGTCACGATCATCTGGGGCTACGCCCTGACCGACGGCAAGGGCGTGGTCGCCGAGGGTGTGGACATCGTGTTCCACTACCCGGAGATGATCAAGGGGTCGCTGGGCACGCTGCTGCTGTTCGGGACCGGCATCGTCTCGGCGCGGGTGGCGCGGCGCAAGCTTCGCTACGAGACCTGGTACTACCTGCACCTGGCGACCTACCTGGCGATCGCGCTGGCGTTCAGTCATCAGATAGTCAACGGTGCCGACCTGTCGATCCAGCCCGAGCAGACGCTGTGGAGCGCGTACTACGTGCTGGCGGCGCTGACGCTCGGCTGGTACCGGCTGTGGATGCCGTACGTGCGGGACCGGCGGCACAAGCTGCGGGTGCACTCGGTCGTGCAGGAGGGGCCGGGGGTCTACTCGGTCATCCTCAAGGGTGAGCGGCTGGACGATCTGAACGCCCGGCCCGGGCAGTTCTTCCGGCTTCAGTTCCAGACCCGGAGCCTGCGCTGGGTGGCGAACCCGTACTCGCTGTCGGCCGCGCCGCACCCGAGCTACCTGCGGTTCACGATCAAGAACCTCGGCGACCACAGCGCGGCGGTGTCGCGGCTGCGGCCCGGGACGCGGGTCCGCGCCGAGGGGCCCTACGGCGCCTTCACGGAGGACAAGGCGCGCTCGCCGCAGGTGCTGCTGATCGCGGCCGGGGTCGGGATCACGCCGATCCGGGCGCTGTTCGAGACGCTGCCGGGCCGGCTGACCTTGTTGTATCGGGCGGGCAGCGATCGGGAGATCATCTTCCGTAACGAACTGGAGGATATCGCCCGCACCCGGGGCGCCCGGCTGGTGTACTTGGTCGGCAGCCGACGGCGGCACGGCAAGACGCTCACCCCGCGCGGGCTGATGAATCTGGTGCCGGATCTGAAGGCGCACGACGTGTACCTGTGCGGGCCGGAGCCGATGCAGCAGGCGGTGATCGCCGCGCTGCGAGGGGCCGGGGTGCCCAACTCCCATATCCACCACGAGTCGTTCGAGTTCTAGAGAGGCTGTTCCATGCGACGCGCGATCGTCACCGGCACCGCGACCGTTTCGGGGGTCGTACTGCTGCTCGGTCTGAAGCCGCACAGCAACACGCCGCTTGCTGCCAAGGGTGTCAACAACAACTTCACGATCACCCAGTCGAGCGGTTCGGGTGGTTCCCAGCCGAGTTCGGGGTCGAGTTCTTCGGGGTCGTCCGGGTCTACGGGCTCCTCTGGCTCGTCGGGTTCTACATCGCAGCCCGGGTCGGCGCCGAGTTCGTCCGCGCCGAAGTCGGGAGCGTCGTCGAGTCCCGCGGCCCCGGCGAGCACGACCAAGACGATCACCGGCGACGCCGCGGACACCCGCTACGGGCCGGTGCAGCTGGCTGTCACCTTCAGCGGGAAGAAGATCACCCAGATCCAGGTGCTCCAGTATCCCACCGAGACCGGCCGCGACCAGGAGATCAACAGCTACGCGATACCGCAGCTGAACCAGCAGGCGATGAGCGCGCAGAGTGCGAACATCGACGGCGTCTCGGGCGCGACCTACACCAGTGAGGGGTACCAGCAGTCGCTGCAGAGCGCGATAGACAAGGCGGCCGCGTGACCGACGGGAAGGTCCGATACGTCGAGCCGGTCATGGGGACGGTGTTCTCCATCGTGGCCGACGTCGGCGACGGCATCCCGGCCGCGGTGGACCGCCTGCACGCGATCGACGCGAAGTTCTCGACGTACCGCGAGGACAGCGCGATCAGCCGGATGGCCCGCGGCGAGGCGATCGAGCGAGACCCGGAGATCGCCGAGGTCCTGCGCCGCTGCGCCGAGGTCGAGGCCGACACCGCCGGCGCGTTCAGCGCGTATCCGGCGGGCCGCCTGGACCCCAGCGGCTGGGTGAAGGGCTGGGCCATCGAGGAGGTGGACCGGCTGCTGACCGCCGCCGGCTCCCGCAACCACCTGATCGTCGGCGGCGGCGACGTCCAGGCCCGCGGCGAGGCGGACCTGGGCCGCCCCTGGACCGTCGGCATCGCCGACCCCCGCCACCCCGAGCGCTACGCGGCGCTGGTCTCCGGCCGCGACTTCGCGGTCGCGACCTCCGGCACCACCGAGCGCGGCGCGCACATCATCGACCCGGCGACCGCGCGCCCCGCGACCGGCTTCCTGGCGGTGACGCTGATCGGGGCGCGGATCGCGCGCGCGGACGCGTACGCGACGGCGGTGTTCGCGATGGGACCGGAGCGCGGGCTTGAGTGGGTCGAGGAACGGCAGGGGTTCGAGGCCTACGCGGTGCTGCCGGATGGGACGACGGTGGAGACGGCGGGGTTCGCGCGGTATTTGGCGGGGTGAGCGGTGCCTCAGCCGACACGCAGATCTGCGGCGGTAAGGAGAGACAGAAGCTGGATCCCTTGCGTGGCAAGCGCTTCGCTGCCGCCCTGCTCCCGGTCGATGACACACAGCGCCTCGCGCACGTCGGCGCCGAGCGTGCGCAGCTCCTCGGTGGACAGGGCGATCTGGCCGCCGGTGGTGACCACGTCCTCGACGATCAGGACGCGGCGGCCCGCGATCTCCGCGCCCTCGGCGAGGCGGCGGGTGCCGTAGGCCTTGGCCGTCTTGCGGACGAAGGCGCAGGGCAGCCCGGTGTGCCGACCGAGGGCCGTGACCACCGGGATGCCGCCCATTTCGAGGCCGGCGAGGACCTGCGTGCCCGCCGGGACGAGCGGGGCCATGCGCTCGGCGATCTCGTCGAGCAGCACGGGGTCGGCCTCGAAGCGGTACTTGTCGAAGTACTCGGTGGCGGTGCGTCCGGAGCGGAGGGTGAACTCGCCGGTCAGGTGCGCGGCGGCGTGGATGCGGGCGGCCAGGTCTGAGTGCGTCACGGACAGCCACTATCGCAGCCTGGTCTGACGAGCGGCGTGCTGAGGCGTTGGGCGACTTTGTTTGACGAGCGGCCGGCCGCGCCGAAGTGCTCGCGGCCGTCTCACCCCACCAGCGCGGCGCCGAAATGCTCGGCGACCTCGTCGGCGATCGCGAAAGCGTCCCGCGTTCCGTCCACCTCGATCACCGGCACGCCGCACTCCTTCGCCCGCCGCACCGCGTCCGCCGCCACCAGCCGGTCGCGCGCGACGCGGTTGGCCTGCGCACGCGCCGGATCGCTCGTCCGGTTGCCCGTCGCGGCGGCGCGCGGCAGGGTCCTGAGTTGGTGCTGCCGGAAGTCTTCTGTCGGCACCATCACCACCATCCGCGTCGGCGCTTCCAGCAGCGGCAGCACCAGTTCCGGCCGCAGGCCCCAGCCCTCGGCGATGATCGGCCGCGGCGAATACAGGGCGCGCAGGTCGTCTAGTGCCCACTCGAAGCGTGCCGGGAAGCCGGCCAGCGTCTGCTCGGCCATGCGCTCCGGCGTCGTCTCGACCCAGACTGTGTCAGGGGATGGATCTTCCGGCGGCTGCCCGAGTGCGACGCGCTGCACGATCCGCCGGTCGTGGTGGCCGCGGGCGTCGTGGTAGTCGTAGTGGTACGCGGTCAGGCCGTGCCGGTGCGCGAGGATGCGCGCGACCGTCGACTTGCCGGCCCACTGTGCGCCGCCGATCCAGAGCGTGCGACGCAGCGTTTCGAAGGGATCCCAGGTCTGCTCGGTCTGCTCGGTCTGCTCGGCCATCGCGGTCCTCCCCGTCGTGCCGTGGCGATGTCGTGGGAAGCGACTGTAGCCGAGGCCCGCGTGCTGCGGACCTCGGCCGGCGGCCTTGTTCTGTAAGGGTTTTCAGATCAGACGCGCTTCGCTGGCGAGCATCTCCAGCAGCGCCTCGGGATCGGCGAAGCGCTCGGGCAGGCCGCGCGCCAGGAACCACTTGGCGACGTTGTGCACGTCCCGGGTCATGTACTCGCGCCCCTTCGGGTTCACCACCACGTCCACCACCTGCGGCAGGTCGATGAGGACCAGCCGGCCGTGGTGCACCAGGAGGTTGTACGGCGACAGGTCGCCGTGCGTCTGCCCGCGCTCGGCCAGCGCCAGCAGTGCGGAGACCAGCTGCTCCCACAGGTCCAGCAGCTCGTCGGGATCCGGGCGCATCTGCGCCAGCCGGGGCGCGGCCGTGCCGTCGGCCTCGCCGATGAACTCCATCAGCAGCTCGGTGCCGTACAGCTGCACCGGATACGGCACCGGCACGCCGGCCTGCCAGAGCTCGGACAGCGCGCCGAACTCCGCGATCGCCCACTGCTGAGCGATCAGGTTCATGCCGAAGGAGGTACGGCCCTCGATGGCGCGCATGTCGCGGGTCCGGCGCAGGCGGCGGCCTTCGAGGTAGCCGGCGTCGCGCTGGAAGTTGCGGTGTTCGTTGGAGCGGTAGCGCTTGGCGGCCATGGTGACCTCGGCGCCGGTGTCGGGAAAGACGCGACGCAGCAGGAAGACGTCCGCTTCCTTGCCGGTCTTCAGAACGCCGAGCTCGTGGTCGCAGGCACCCTGCTCGGTGATGACCCATTCGGGCCGGGGCTCGGGGCCGTGGCCGGCATCGACCCAGTTGGACCAGCGGTCGCCCTCGGGCGGCGCCATGTCCTGGTTCTCGCGCTCGATGGCGAGGCGTGCCCGCTCCTCGAGGGTGAGGCGGCCTTTGCGGTTCGGGTTGGCGACGGAGTCGTCGACACGGCGGCGCATGCGCTGCGGACGCGCGGAGGTGTCACCGAACTCGGCGTAGTCGTCCTGGTCGTCGGAGCTGTCGAAGCCGTCGTTCAGGTACTGCGAGTGCTTGGGCACTGTGGTGTTCTCCATGTGAAAAGGAGGGAAATGATTCGGGATTCCGCGCGTGCGGCAATGACGGCAAACGTCACTGTCCCCACCTCCTTCCAGGAGAACGTGCTCGACGACCGCTGCGATCGGCGATGCGCACGACCCTCGCACGCCCGCCGACAGGGCGCAACCGATTATTCGTGCGCCGGTACGATCGAAGCGTGAGCGCAGGTGAGCCGGCCGGTGGCGCGCAGGACGCGGTCCGCTGGGTCCACGCCGCCCAACGCGGCGACGCACTGGCGATGAGCCACCTCCTGGACGACCTGACCCCCTACGTCGGCCGCCTCTGCGCCCCGATCGCCCTCGCCGACGGACCGGACGCCGCACAGGAGGCGCTGATCGCGGTCTTCCAGAACCTGCGGTCACTCCGCGAGCCGGCGGCACTCTACGGCTGGGTACGGCGCATCGCGGTCCGCGAGGCGATTCGCGTCGCGCAACGCGCCGCCCGCCAGCAGCCGGCGGAGCTCACCGAGCTCCCCGCACCAGGCAGCCCCGAACTGGCGGTGGACATCCGCGACGTACTGGACCGGCTCTCGCCGGAGCACCGTGCGATCCTGATGTTGCGCGAGGTGGAAGGTTTGGACGAGCAAGCGGCGGCGGAGGTGCTCGACGTGTCGGCGGGGACGGCGAAGTCGCGGTTGAGCCGGGCCAAGGCGGCGTTTCGGAAGCAGTGGACGGCATGAGGGGCGAGATTCGCGACTCTGAGGCCGGCGGCGGCGCGGGTGCTGGCGGCATGGGCGGCGGCGCGGATGGCGGCGGCCCGGGCGGCATGGGTGGCGCAGGCGGCAGTGGTCCGGCTCGCATCGGTGGTCCGGGCGACGGCACTCCGGCTGGCGTCGGCGGCGCGAGCGGCGGTGGTGGGCCGGCTGGCGCTGGCGGCCCGGGCGTCGGTGGTGGGCCGGGTGGGTCGGGCGGCGGCGGCGTGCGTGGCGGCGGTCAGGTCGGTAGCAGTGGCATGAGCGGCGGCGGCGCGGGTGGTGGCGGTCAGGTCGGCGGCGGTGGCGTGAGCGGCATCGGTGGCGCGGGTGGCTGGCCGGTCGCGGACCTCGACCCCGTCCGTCGCATGCGGGTCCTGGCCTCGGCGCTCCCCTCCGGCGCTTATGCCGAGCTGCGCGTTGACGCCCCCTTCGAGTGCGTCTGGGGCTACCTCGCTGACATGGAGCGCAGCATTCCTGAGCTGATCGGGTTCATCCGGCGCTTCGAACTGCGTGCCGATGGCTCGGCGGTTGCCACCGGGCTGGTCGGCAACCGGGGGCGCTTTGTTGTGGAGTTGCGGGAGGGGTGGTGCGTGATGCAAGACCGGTTCGTGGTCGGTGGGTTCGCGGCGGTCGCGGATGGCGAGGGCACTCTTGTGGCCGGCTGCGGTGCTGTTCGGACCGTCGGGATCCGCAAGGTCGCGCCGCTCCTGGTCGGCGAACGCGCCGTGCTGCGCACCCTCGGCAAGGTGCGCAGGCGCGTCGAGGGTCCTGGCCGTCAGTAGACCCTGTTGTCCAGTGGCAGCGGCATAGCTTCACAGACTGCTGATGTCGGAGTGCCGCCGTTGACCAGGTAGTCGTTCACATGCGCGTCCACGCAGGCGTTGCCCGTGTCATACGCGATGTGGTTGCCGCCGTCCTGCACGAACACCATGGCCTGATTTGACTCCTGCGCGTCCTCGAGCGCGCCCTCGACCGGCGTCGCCGGGTCGAGCTCGTCCTGCACCATCAGCATTCGCGGCAGGTTGTCCGCGCCCGGGAGTACCGGATGCTGCGAGGTGTACGGGTAGTAGGCGCACGGCTCCTCCGTCGACTCCGCGCCGGCCAGTGGATACGCGGCGCCGAGCCGGTTCCCCTCGGCGACCCAGTAGCCGGGATCGTGCGACCACGGTGTGTCCGCGCACGTCACGGCCCAGTACGCGCCGCTGTTCGCCTTGCCGGTCGGCACCCGTACTGCCGGCAGCAGCTTTGTGGCCTGCGTCGGGTCGGCTCGCAGGGTCTTGAGAAGCCCGGCCCACTGCGGCCAGCCGTCCGAGTTGTACAGTGCCTGCGCCTGCAGCACGTCCAGTGAGCTGCCACGGCCCTGGGCCGCCACCGCCGCGCGCAGTGCGTCGAACGACGCCTGCGCCTGGTCGGCGGTCGTGCCGAAGCCGTAGATGTCGTCGTGGCGTGCGAGCCACGGCAGGAACTGCGCCTCGAAGCGGCGGTCGAAGCCGCGGGCCCAGGAGTCGACGTAGTCGTCCTTGATCGTCGTGCGCCAGTCCATGTTCGAGTCCAGGACGAAGCGGTCGGCGCGGGCGCGGAACGTCGCGGCGTACCAGGCCCCGAGCCATGTGCCGTAGGAGAACCCCAGGTAGTTGACCTTCGGCTCGCCCAACAGTGCGCGGATCAGGTCCATGTCTCGGATCGTCTGGTCGGTGGTGATGTACGGGGCCAGCGGCGCCGCGCCGCAGCTCTGCCCGACCAGGCGCGCGTTCGCCAGCTGCTGCGCGGTGTTCGCGGCGGAGCGGTCGCGCTCGTCGGCGATCGGCGTGTAGCGGGACCAGTCGATGTCGCAGTTCAGCGCGGTGGACGGCGCCACGCCGCGCGGCGCGAAGCCGATGATGTCGTACGCGCTCAGCAGGGACGGCTCGGACTCGGCGGTCTTGGTCGCCAGGGTCGAGCCGTCGCTGCCGGGACCTCCCGGGTCGACCATCAGGATGCCGCGCCGCGCCGCGCCGCCGGTGCTCGCGACCTTCGTGACGCGGACGCTGATCGTGCCCTTCGACGGGTCGTACCAGTCCATCGGGACGGTGACGTCGGCGCAGTAGGTGACCGGGTACTGATGCCAGTCGGTGCCGCCGGGCGGCGGGTTCTGGTACCAGTCGCACACCCGCCAGTCCAGATGCTGCGCACCGAGCGCACCATATGGGTTGACCGGATCGGCCCGGGTCCTGGGTGCGGCCGAGGCGGTGGACCCGATCACAGCGATCAGGGCCAGACACGCCACGCCCACGAAGGCCGGTCGCAAAGCTTTACCATGGATCATGGTCTTACGATAGAAGCCGCTGATCAGTCGGCGTATCACCCGAGCGACGGAAATCGGCGCCGACCCCTCATCCGCTCGAGGGAGGCCTTACGACCGAGACGTGAGGATCACCCCAGGAACCTAAGCACCTCCGCCGCCACCGCCGAAGGCTGCTCCTCCGGCAGCAAGTGCCCGCCGGGCAGCACCACGACCCGCAGCTCGTCCGCATGCCGCTCCCCGCCTGCCAGCACCGCCGGCGGGATCACCACGTCGCGCTCCCCGCCGATGATCAGCGTCGGCACCGTCAGCCGCGCCTTCCGGTACCGCCCGAGCGGGTGCCCGAAGATCTCCTGCCACACATAAGCCGCGTTCACCTGCTCCACGGCCCGCGCCCGCGCCGGATCGCGCAGCAGATCCGTGTACACCCGGATGTCCTCGCGCTCCCACAGCGTCTCGTCCCCGCTCCAGTGCCGCAGCAGGAACCCCGCGAAGCCGGTCCGGCGCAGCATCAGCCGCCCGATCGGCGGGTGCTCGATGAACGCCGTGTGCCACATCCGCCACAGGTTCGGCAGCACGGGCCGGGCCGGCGGCCACAGGTGCGTCATGTTCACCGATACCAGGGCGCTGACTCGCTCCGGATGCCGCAGCGCCGCCACGAATCCGACCCAGCCGCCCCAGTCGTGCCCGACGATCGCCGCCTGGCCGATCCCGAGCTCGTCGAGCACCGCGATCACGTCCTCGGCCAGGTTCGGCGTGCCGTAGCCGTGCTTCGGCGCCTCCGTCCAGCCCGATCCGCGCAGGTCCAGGGCCAGGACCCGGTGCGTGGCGGCGAGCTGCGGCAGCACCTGCCGCCACACGTACCAGTGCTGCGGGAAGCCGTGCAGCAGCACCAAAGGTGCGCCGTCTGCGGGCCCTGATTCGGCGACGTGGAATCGGACGCCGCGCGCGGTCACATATCGGTGGCCGACTCGGTGAGTGGCTTCGTCGATCGTGGGCAACGGGAAAACGGACACGGGTGGCTCCTGCCGGTTCGACTGCGGTGGATGCTGTCGAGCTGAAGAGGAGCCACCCGGTCTATTCGTTCCCTCGGAGTGCGCCGAACGACTCTGTGACGTGTGTCACTCGGCGCACCGTGAGTGCGTTACCCGGCGTGCCGCGAGCGCGCTACTTCGCGAGCCCGAACGCGTTCACCAGCTGTCCGTCGGCCGTGTCGCCGTCCAGCGACCACGTCATGTCGCCGCGCAGTCCCAGGGCCTTGATGAACCAGACCTTCTCCTGGATGCTCTGCGGGTCGTCGAACGTCCAGAAGGTCTTGCTCGCCGGGTCGTACTTGTACGCGGCGCCGGAGAACGGGTCGTGGTACACGGTTCCGGGCTGCGCCGCGACCTGGTTGTACTGGATGTCCGCCGCCACCCCGGTGGCCGGCTGGAACTCGCCGTCGCCGTGCGGCCCCGGCGCGACGCCGGTCCAGCCGTGCGCGTAGAAGGGGATCGAGATGGCGATCTTGTTCGGGCTCGCGCCCTGCTTGAGGTAGTTGGCCACGACCTCCACCGTCGAGATCTCGCCGTTGTTCGGGTACGGGTCGCCCGGGGTCGGCCGCGGGGCCGGGTCGAACGGGGACGGGAACAGGTTCGACTGGGACTCCGTCGGGCCGGTGGTCTCCCAGGGCCCGTTGAAGTCGAACGTCATCACGTTCATCCAGTCCACGATCCGCGACACCGGGCCGACCTCGATGTGCGAGACCTTCTCCGGGCCGGACGGGGTGTCGGCGGTGAGCAGGTAGTGCTTGCCGTCAGCTGATCCCTGAGCGTTCAGCTGGTTGCGGAACTCCTGCAGCAGCAACGTGAAGTTGTGTGTGTCCTGCGGACCGTGCGGGTTGTTGTTGCCGACCTCGTCCGGGTACTCCCAGTCGATGGCGATGCCGTCGAAGATCCCCGCCGCCGCGCCCTGAGCGGCGCCCGGCAGGTTCCCCTTGATGTACATGTCGATGCAGGACTGCGCGAACTTCGCCCGCGAGGCCGGGGTCGCCGCGGCGGCGGAGAAGTTGGTGGACTCCGACCAGCCGCCGATCGACATCACGATCTTCAGCTTCGGGTAGGCCTTCTTCAGCTCGCGCAGCTGGTTGAAGTTCCCTGCGATGCTCTGCGCGCCGGTGTCGGCGGTGCCGTCCACGGAGTTCGTCGCGTCGACCGGCTTCTGCCAGTCCGCCCAGGAGTCGGCGCTGGCGCAGGTGCCGTCCGGGGCGATGTTGGAGAACGCGTAGTCGATCTCAGTGAGCTTGTTCACCGCGCCGGAGGTGATCAGGTTCTTCTCGTAGAACCCTGAGTAGATCCCCCACTGGGTGAAGTATCCGACTGAGACTTTCCCGTTGTTGTCAAAGGACTGTGCGGATTTCGCGGCGCTGCCGGGGGTGGCCAGTGCCGGGGAGGCGGCGGCGATCGGCATGATCGCCAGACTCAGGACGGCGGCCGCGGCAAGAGCGGTGCGGCGCGTCCGGTGGGGCTGGGAGGGGCGGCTCATGAGGCTCCTCGAAGTGAGACGAAGATGTCTAGACCAGCGGTGGCGAGCGCCATGCTCCTCGCCGCCGACCCTGTGGTCAAGCCCTCGTAAGGCCTTCTTTGCCTTTCGCTGACCTGCACCGGGATGACCATGGTCGATGCCAGTAGGTCTAGACCTTGGTCTAGACCTCACCCTTGACAGTGCCCGAGGTCGGCGGTACTTCTTCCCTACGACCCGATCCGTTTTTGCGGCGCCGCTCTGTCGGATCAGCTCCATGCGCAGTTTCTTCCCGAACGGTTTCCCTCCCGCCACAGGAGCGTGCGTAACGAATGAGAGCGTCACGAAGCTCAATAAGCAACAAACGAAGCTCTATAACCAACAAACACAGATCGGCTCTGACCGCGGTGCTCGCCTCCGCGGTCATCGTCGCGGGTGCGTCCGCCGCCATCGGCGCCGGTCCCTCCACTCATGCCGCGATGCGGAGCAACAACACCACGGGTGCCGCGTCGACGTCCGGCGGCCTGAAGGTGGCCTACTACGACCAGTGGTCCATCTACCAGAACGCCTACTACCTGAAGAACGTGGAGCAGTCCGGGGCCGCGAGCAGCCTCAACTACCTGATCTACGACTTCGAGAACATCGACCCGACCAACCTGACCTGTTTCGAGGCCACCAAGGCCACGGACCCGGACCCGGCCGGCGAGAGCGACCCGAACGCCGGTGACGGCGCCGAGGACCAGTTCGCCGACTACCAGAAGTCCTTCGACTCCTCGATCAGCGTCGACGGGACCTCGGACGTCTACAACCAGCCCATCGCCGGGAACTTCCACCAGCTGCAGGAGCTGAAGAAGAAGAACCCGAACCTCAAGGTCATGCTGTCGATCGGCGGCTGGACCTACTCCAAGTACTTCTCCGACGTGGCCGCCACTCAGGCCTCGCGGCAGAAGTTCGTGTCGAGCTGCATCGACATGTTCATCAAGGGCAACATCCCGGCGTCCGGCGGCTACGGCGGCCCGGGCACCGCGGCCGGCATCTTCGACGGGTTCGACATCGACTGGGAGTACCCGGCGTCCTCCGCCGGCCACCTGGGCAACCACGAGTCCGCCGCCGACAAGGCCAACTACACGGCGCTGCTGCAGGAGTTCCGGACCGAGCTGAACGCTCAGGGGTCAGCTGACGGAAAGACCTACGCACTGTCCGCGGCCCTGCCCTCCGGCCAGGAGAAGATCGCGGCCGGCATCGAGACGCAGAACATCGGGCAGTACCTGACGTTCGGCGACGCGATGACGTACGACATGCACGGCGGCTGGGACGCCACGGGACCGACGAACCACCAGGCCCCGATCTACAGCGACCCGAACGACCCGATGAGCAACGTTCCGCCGGGCAACGCCAAGTACAACCTCGACGAGGCGATCAAGGCGTACACCGTCGGCGACTCCTCGTACGGGATCCCGGGCGGGTTCCCGGCCGGCAAGCTGAACGTCGGCATCCCGTTCTACTACCGGGGCTGGACGGGGGTGAGTGCCGGATCGGCCCACGGTTTGTTCCAGCCGGCGACCGGGCCCGCGGCGGGAGCGGCGGACTCCGGGAACGTGCCGGGCATCCAGATGTACAAGGAACTCAACGGGATCGTGAACAACGCCGCTGACACCTACTGGGACCCGGTGGCCGAGGCCGCGTACTTCTACGACGGGACCAACTTCTGGTCCGGCGAGGACGCGCAGTCCATCCAGGCCAAGGCCGACTACCTGCACTGCAACGGCCTCGGCGGGGCGATGATGTTCTCGCTGTACGACCTGGACTCGGCGAACACGCTGTTCAACGACGCGGTGAACGACGTCAACGGCTCGGCGGCCTCGTGCCCGACCGGACCGCCGACCTCGGGCTCGTCCTCGTCGTCGTCGCCGACCACGCCGCCGACGACCCCGAGCACCACGCCCAGCACCACGCCGAGCACCACCCCCAGCACGACGCCCAGCACGACCCCGAGCACCTCGCCCTCGTCGTCCTCCGGCGGCGGCAGCGGGATCCAGAACGCGGGCTTCGAGAGCGGTTCGCTGTCCCCGTGGACGTGCACGAGCAACCTGGGAGTGGTCCAGAGCGCGACCGTACACAGCGGATCGCACGCACTGCAGGCATCGCCGAGCAGCAGCGACGACGCGCAGTGTTCGCAGACGGTCACGGTCAAACCGAACACCACGTACACGCTGTCCGCGTGGGTGAACGGGCCCTACACGTACATCGGGGTGACCGGATCCGGCGCTGACAGCTCGACGTGGACCACGGGGAGCTCGTGGTCCCAGCTGTCGACGAAGTTCACCACGGGAGCGTCGGTGACTTCGGTGACGGTGTGGATTCACGGCTGGTACGGGCAGAGCGCGTACTACGCCGACGACTTCGCGCTGAGCTGATCGGTGGTGAGCAGTATCGAGCAGTGGTGACCGCGTCGGCTAGGCGGTCCTAGCCGATGGCGCAGAGCCCGGAACCGTGTGCCACTGCGGTTCCGGGCTTTGTCGTGCCGTGGGTCGCGGGCCGTCAGGTCGCGGGATCAGCCGCGCAGCGCCTTGAAAGCCTCGGGGTCGCTGTCGCCGAGGAACGTCGCGCAGCGCTTGGCCTCCTCGGTCTCGCCGATGCGCTCGGCGGCCAGGCCCAGGGCGTTCAGGGCGCGCAGGAAGCCGCGGTTGGACTCGTGCGACCACGGGACCGGGCCGTGTCCCTTCCAGCCGGCGCGGCGGAGCAGGTCCAGGCCGCGGTGGTAGCCGGTGCGCGCGTAGGCGTAGGCGGTGACCGAGCCGGCGGTGGAGTCGTCGGTGGCCAGCGCGGCCTCCGCGAGCGCGGCCCAGGCGGCCGGCACCGCCGGGTTCACGGCGGCCACCTCGGCCGGGGCGGTGCCGGCGGCCAGGGCGTCGCGCACCGGGGCGTCGTCGGGGAGCAGGGTCGGCGGCGGCGAGTTGAGGAGGTCCTTGTGCATGGCTAGAGGCTACCCGCGGCTGTGGTGATCCGGCGGGTCGCGGCGGGGGTGGGGCGCGGCGAGTCAGGGTCCTTGGCGGTCGAAGGCCAGCAACCGGTCGACCAGCCCGTCGACGTACTCCGGTGTGAGCGGGCCCAGGCCGAACAAGACCCGGATGTACATCGGCGCCATCAGGTGGTCCAGCACGCCGAAGGCGTCGGGTGCCGGCTCGCCGCGTTCCCGGGCGCGATCGAGCATGGAGTCCAGCTGCCGGGCGCGTTCGGCGAGGAGATCGTCGCGTGCTTGCAGGCCTTGTTCGCCGCTGCTCTCCAGCGCGATGGCCAGACGCAGCAACGCCAGGCCCTCGGGGCCGGTGATCTCGCGGGCCACGGCGGCCGTGTAGGCGCGCAGGTCCCCGGCCAGGCTGCCGGTGTCCGGCATCGGTGAGCGCGCGTTGAGGCGATTCAGTGCCACGTCGGCGAGCAGCTTCTCCAGGCTGCCCCATCGGCGGTAGATGCTGCTGTCGGCCACTCCGGCGCGGGCCGCGACGTCGGCGACGGAGAACGTGCCGTAGCCGCGTTCGCTGATCAGGTCGGTGACGGCCTGGTGTACCGCCGCGCCGACGCGGGCTGCCCGGCCGCCGGGCCTGCGGGCCGGTTGTGACAGCGGTGCTGGAGGTGCTTGAGGTGCTGGAGATGCCGGCTGGTGCTCGTCCATGCGCTCACCTTAACGCAGTAATGACTTGCGTTTGCTGCGCGCACCTCCGTACAGTTCCCTCACTAACGCAGTCGATGACTGCTTTAAGGAGGGGATCCCATGACTGCTTCGCCCGTCACCGCTTCACTGGCGGCCGCAGCCGCAGCCGTGGACAGCCGGCCGAACCGGGCCGTCCTGCTCACGGTGACCTGCCTCGGCCAGTTCATGGTGCTGCTCGACAACACGATCGTCGGCGCGGCGCTGCCCGACATGCAGCGCCGCCTGCACACGCAGCTGACCGGGTTGCAGTGGATCGTCGACGCCTACGTACTGCTGGTCGCCATGCTCCTGCTGTCCGGCGGCGTGTTCGCCGACCGGTTCGGCCGCAAGCGCGTGTACCTGACCGGCGTGGCGGTGTTCACTGTCGCCTCGGCGTTGTGCAGCCTCGCGCCTTCGGTCGGCTGGTTGGTCTCCGGCCGGGTGCTGCAAGGTGTCGGGGCCGCGGCGTTGAGCCCGGCCTCGCTGGCGCTGCTCGCCGCCGCCTATCCCGTGCCCCAGGAACGGGTCAAGGCGATCGGGCTGTGGGCCGGGTTCAGCGGGATCGGCCTGGCGGCCGGGCCGGTGGTCGGCGGTGTGCTGATATCAGCCTTCGGATGGCCGGCCATCTTCCTGGTCAATCTGCCGATCGGCGTGGTGCTTCTGCTGGTCGGGCTGCGCAGTCTTGAAGAGTCGCGCAACCCGAGCGCTCCGGCGATCGACGTGCCGGGGACGGCGTTGTCCGTCGCGGGGGTCGGGACGATGACGTACGGGCTGATCGAGGGCGGCGCCCGCGGCTGGACGTCGCCGGTGATCCTGGGCAGCTTCGCCGCCGCGGTGGTCCTGCTCGCCGCGTTCATCGCGGTCGAGGCGCGTCGTTCGGCGCCGATGCTGCCGCTGCGGCTGTTCCGGCAGCGGTTGTTCACCGTGTCCAACACCGCCATGGTCGTCGTGGGGTTCGCGCTGATGGGGTCGTCGTTCTTCTTCTCCCAGTTCTTCGTGGACGTCCAGGGCGTCTCGATCCTGCGCGCCGGGTTGCAGACGCTGCCGCTGACGGCGGCCATGGTGGTCGTCAGCCCGGTCGCGGGCCGGCTCGCGGTCCGGTACGGCTTCCGGATGGTGGTCACCACCGGCCTGGCCCTGGCTGGCCTGGGCCTGCTGGCGCTCGGGACGGTGCACGCCGGCACCGGCTACGCGAACGTGTGGTGGCGGCTCATGGTGGTCGGCATCGGCTTCGCGCTGACCATGTCGCCGCTGACGGGAGCGGCCATCCAGGCCGTCAGTCCGCGCGAAGGCGGCCTCGCCTCCGGCATCAGCAGCACCACGCGGCAGATCGGCGCGGTGCTCGGCGTGGCGGTGCTGGGAGCCGTTGTCCGGGCTCGGCAATCCGGCGGCGCGTCCTTCGAGGCCGGTCTCGACAGCGCTTTCGTCGTGGCCGGCGGCGTCACGCTGGCCACCGCTGTACTCACCGGGCTGTGGCTGGCGCGGTCCGAGCCGGCGGAAGACTCGGCCGCGCCGAGCCGTTCACGCTAATCGACTTCGACTCACCTGGAGCGACACATGTCTCGCACGTTTCTCATCACCGGCGTGAGCGGCGGCCTCGGCCGCGCCTTCGCCGCCGCCGCCCTCGAGGCCGGCCACACCGTCGTCGGCACCGTTCGGGACCCGGACCAGATCGCCGCCTTCGAGCGGCTCGCGCCGGGCCGCGCGCACGCCCGCGTGCTGGACGTCACCGACACCGACGCGGTCGCGCCGGCCGTCGCGGCGGTCGAGGAGCAGGTCGGCCCGATCGACGTCCTGGTCAACAACGCCGGCTACGGGGTCGAGGGCACCTTCGAGGAAACCCCGCTCGACACCTTCCGGCAGCAGTTCGACGTCAACGTCTTCGGCGTCATCGCGGTCACCCAGGCCGTTCTGCCCAGGATGCGGGAGCGCCGGGCCGGGCACATCGTGTTCGTGACCTCCATGGGGGGTCTGCGCGCGTTCCCCGGCCTGGCCGCGTATCACGGTTCGAAGTTCGCCGTGGAGGGCATCGCGGCCACGCTCGCCCTGGAGGTCGAACCGCTGGGCATCCATGTCACGGCGATCGAGCCCGGTTCCTTCCGCACCGACTGGGCCGGCCGTTCCATGAACCGGGTGGAGCACGCCATCGCCGACTACGACCCGGTCTTCCGCCCGGGTCGCGAACGTCGGATCGAAATGAGCGGCCACCAGCCCGGCGATCCGGCCCTGGCCGGCGCCGCCCTGCTCGCCGTCGTGGCCGCCGAGAAGCCGCCGACGCACCTCATCCTCGGCAGCGACGCCCTCCGGCTGGTTGCCGACGCCCGCTCCGCCTTCGACGCCGAGACGGCCTCCTGGAGCGAGGTGTCGAAGTCCACTGACTTCCCCGACGGCGAACAGGCCGCGTGAGAACGATAGGGCGGGACCGAATCGGGTAACGGGGGCGCTGGGTCGCGGTCGGCTGATGTTCGACAGGCATCAGCCGACCGCGCCGGTTCGGCTGTCGGCTACGAGTCCGCGGTGTGCAGGCTGTGGTGCGAGCTGTGCAGCGGCCACGGGGGCAGCGACGGCAACGGTGGCAATGACGGCAGCGACAGCGACGGCAGCGGGGGCAGCGTCGGCGGCCACTGCGGCAGCGGCGGCCAGGGCACCCACGGCAGGTCGACACAGAACGGATCCCACCGGGCCGCGAGGATCAAGCCGATGTTCTCCGGCGTCGGATCCTTCAGAGCCTGCAACGCCAACTCGCAGATCGTCGGCTCCTCGGGCGACGAGGTCGGCGTCGGCATCGGGGTGCTCGTCGGAGGCGGCGGCGGGGGAGTCGTGGGCGTCGGCACGGACTGCGTCGGGGTCGGGGTGGGCGTCGGCTTGGGCGGCGTCGGCGTCGGCGTGGGGGTCGGCCGGGGCGCCGGCGGCTTGGCGATCGTCGTGTGCCGCACCGGTGGCGGTACCACCGGCGGAGCACTCGTCGGCTTCGGAGCCGGGGGCTTCGGCGTCGGCGCGGCGCTGGCCACCCGCGTCGGTGCGGGCAGGGCGACGGCCGGTGCGCTGGACGACGGCTCGCCCAGCGGCGGGGCCCCCTTCCCGCCTCCCGACATGCCCCACGCCAGGATCGCGCACGCCACCACCGCGACCGCCGTCATCGTCATGACCTGCGTCCGGCTCTTGCGCAGCTGCATCAGCCAGCGCGCCAGCAGCGCGCCGGACTTCGCCGTGCCGTCGGCGGCGGCGCCCGCGGCGGTTCCGGCCGCGGCACCTCCGCCGGCCACTGTCGCGGTCGTGCCGACCGACGTCGCCACCAGGCCGGTGGCCGCCGCCGCGCCGAGCGCCAGCCCGCCGATGATCTTCGCAGCCGCCGCGGACCCGAACACCAGGGGCGAGAGCACCTCCGGCAGCGCCTCGTTGAATTTCAGCAGCTCCAGATACAGCCCGGTGCAATCAGCACACGTATCCAGGTGCCGCTCGACCTTCGTGTGCTCCCGCGTCCCCAACTTGCCGCGGACGAACGGCGCCAGCCGTTGCGCGAAGGGACGGCACGCGTCGTTGACCGTCTCGGCTAAGTGCTCCTGTAAGAACGCCTGCCGCAAGCCCTCCCGCGCCCGGTACGCCAGCGCCGACACCGCCGACGGCGACAGGTCCAGCAGCGGCGCCACCTCGGCCGGCGTCTCGCCCTCGACCTCCAGGTGCCACAACACGATCTGCCAGCGCTCCGGCAGCGAGTGGAAGGCGCGGGAGGTGATCTGCCGGTCGAAGGCCTCGTCCAGCGGGTCCCGGTCCGCGCCGGTCACCGGCGCCGCCGTCACCTCCAGCTCGGCGATGTTCTCCACCAGCCGCACGCGCTTGTCCGACTCGGCCCAGTCGAAGGCGGTGCGGCGCAACGTCGTGTACAGATACGCGCGGAACGCCTCGTCCGGGCCGTTCCCGCGGTCGATCGCGGCCAGCACCCGGGTGAAGGCCTCGGCCGCGAGGTCGTCCGCGGCCGCCTCGTCCCGCGCCAGATGGCGTGCCACGCGCAGCGCCGCGCGCCGGTGCCGCTCGTAGAGCGGTCCGTACGCGCGCCGGTCGCCGGCCCGCACCATGGCGATCAGCTCGGCGTCGGTGGGTGGGTGCTGCTGCTCCCCGGGGACGGGCACGGGCGGCCTCCTAGCGTCGGCGTCGTCTCACGTACTTCCACGTGAGCGGGCGCGCGACACCGAGGCGGTGACGCCCGGTGCGCGACCGGGGACAGCTTGGACCTTCCCGCGGTCGCTCGTGTGCTTATCCGAGTGCGATGTACCCGACCGGATGAACGCAGGATGTTGACTCTCTCAGTAGCCCGCCGTCACAGCAGGCGCGCGCCGGCCGGCTCCGAGAGCACGGCCAGCAGCGCGTCGGCCGGCGTCCACAGGACCGCGCCGGCGCCCGGCGGCACCAGCCAGTGCAGCCAGCCGCGCCACGGCAGCAGCGGCGGCAGGGTGGCCGTCGAGCCCCGGCCCCCGACGCGGACGCCGAGGGCCCCGCCTAATCGGCCGGCCCAGTCGCGCAGCGCGGCGCTCTCGGCGTGGCCGGCGCCGTCCTCGAAACGCAGGTCGGGTGTCGGCGCCACCAGGAACCCCACCCGCATCACGGATCGCCGCGAGTCGGCGACGACGGGACCGAGCCGCACTCTGCGGGCCCGCAGCGCTGTCAACGCCGCGTGCCCGACGGCCGCCGGCATGCTCACCAGGTCGAAGGCCTGTCCCACCGCGATCGTCAGCGGTTGGGCGGGGTCGATGTAGAGACCCCGCAACTCGGCCCGGCCGTTCTCGGTCACCATCGTCGCCTCCCTCACGCGGGGCCCCAGTGCTAAGACCCCTCGCCAGAAGAGACGGGGTTTGGGAGATTTCATAACGCGGGTTCGGCGAAGAATCTTGGGCGGGTTTCGCCCGGGCGGCGATCCACCCGGATGCGCGGGTAGGAGGGGTAAGGGTTGCGTTCGCACGCCTGCGCCGGATGATCGGCGGTGATGCCCGTGTGGTGCGGCGGCGCGGCCGGCGCCCCACGCGGTGTCGCTGAAACGTTCGAAGGGAATCGGCGATGGATGAGAAGGCCCTGGTCGAGCTGGTCGGACGCCTCACCCTCGACCAGAAGGCCGCGCTGCTGACCGGCGAGGATTTCTGGTCGCTGCCGGCCGTCCCGGAGATCGGGCTGCGCCGGATCGTGCTGTCGGACGGCCCCGCCGGCGTGCGCGGGACCACCTGGGACGAGCGCGACCCGTCATTGCTGTTCCCGAACCCGACGGCGCTCGCCGCGACGTGGGACGTAGGGCCCGTGCGCCGGGCCGGGGCCCTGATGGGAGCGCAGGCGCGGGACAAGGGCGTCGCGTGGCACCTGGCGCCGAACGTCAATCTGCATCGCAGTCCCTTGGGCGGCAGGCATTTCGAGTGCTATTCCGAGGACCCGGTGCTGACCGCGACGATCGCCGCCGCCTTCGTCGACGGCGTGCAGAGCGCGGGCGTGGCCTCGACGGTCAAGCACTACATCGGCAACGAGTCCGAGACCGAGCGCATGACGTACGACGCCGAGATCGACGAGACGACGCTGCGGGAGGTGTACCTGCCGCCGTTCGAGGCCGCGGTGCGGGCCGGCGCGTGGTCGGTGATGGCCGCGTACAACGCGGTCGACGGCGTCAGCATGACCGACAACGGCGCGCTGATCGACGGCGTGCTCAAGGACGGCTACGGCTTCGACGGCGTCGTGGTGTCCGACTGGTTCGCCACGCGGTCGACGGCCGCCTCGGCGAACGCCGGGCTGGACGTGGTGATGCCGGGGCCGCAGGGGCCGTGGGGCGAGGCGCTGGCGGCGGCGGTGCGCAAGGGCGAGGTCGACGAATCAGTGATCGATGACAAGGTGCTGCGAGTCCTGAGGCTGGCCGATCGCACCGGATCGCTCGACGGTTCCGAGCCGCTGCCGCCGGTGACGACCCCGGACGACGCCGCCGCGCAGCTCCGCGAGATCGCGGCGCGCGCCATGGTGGTGCTGCGCAACGAGGAGGTCGACGGCGGGCCGTTGCTGCCGCTGGACCCCTGGTCGGTGCAGCGGGTGGCGGTCATCGGGCCGAACGCCGAGCACCTGACCGCTCAGGGTGGCGGCTCCGCTCACGTGAACCCGGCCCACGTTGTCAGCCCTCTGACAGGATTGACCAAGGCCCTGGGTTCGATGGTGACGGTCGAGTACGCGCAAGGTGTTGTCACGCAACGACTTCTGCCGCCGCTGTCGCCGGGGACCGCGAGCGACCCGGACACCGGGCACGCCGGGCTGCGGGTGGACTTCATCGACCCGGCGGGCGACGTGCTCGGCAGCGAGGTGCGGCAGGCGTCGCGGTTCGTGTTCATGGGCGGGCTGCCGGCCGGGACCGCCGGGATCCGGGTGCGCGCCGACGTCGCCATCGCAGCTGCGGGCAATCATCAGTTCTCTGTTTCCGGGGTCGGCGCGTTCCGGCTGGTGATCGGCGACAACGCGCCGATGAAGATCACGCTGTCCCCGAGCGTCGGCGGCGATCTGGCCGAGGGGCTGGTCCGGCCGCCGGAGCACCGCGTCGACGTGGAGATCGAGCCCGGGACCGTGCGGATCGAGGTGGTCGCGCAGATCGATCCGGACCTGCCGGTCGCGATGTTCGGGCTCAACCACGCCGCGCCGGGACCGAGCGAGGACGAGCTGTTCGCCGCGGCGGTGGCGTCGGCGCGGGCCGCGGACGTGGCGATCGTGGTGGTCGGGACGACGGACGAGGTGGAGAGTGAGGGCTTCGACCGGACGGATCTGTTGCTGCCCGGGCGGCAGGACGAGCTGGTCGCGGCGGTGGTCGCCGTCAATCCGCGGACGATCGTGGTGGTGAACGCCGGGGCGCCGGTGGAGATGCCGTGGCGGGCGTCGGTTCCGGCGGTGTTGTGGGCGTGGTTCCCCGGGCAGGAGGGCGGCTTCGCGATCGCCGACGCGGTGACCGGCGCGGTCGAGCCCGGCGGGCGGCTGCCCACGACGTTCCCGACGAGCGCGGAGGAGGTGCCGGTGCTGTCGACGCGGCCGGTGGACGGGAAGATCGTGTACGCCGAGGGCACGATGTTCGGGTACCGCGGGTACGAGAAGGCCGGCATCCTTCCGGCGTACCCGTTCGGGCACGGCCTCGGGTACACGACGTGGGAGTACGAGGACATCACGGCCGCGGTGACGGCGGCCGGCGACGTCGAGCTCGCGGTGCGGGTGCGCAACACCGGGGCGCGGATCGGGCGCGAGGTGGTGCAGATCTACCTGGCCGACTGCGGGGACCGGCCGGAGCCGCGGCGGCTGGTCGGGTTCGGCTCGACGCTGGCCGCGCCGAACGAGATCGCGACCGTGCCGATCACGATCCCGGCGCGGGTGCTGGCGTGCTGGGACGCCTCGCGCGGCGCGTGGTGCTCGCGCGGCGGCGTGCGAGAGCTGATCGCGGCGCGGTCGGCGTGGGACGCGCGGCTGCGGACGCGGGTGGAGATGGCGGCGTCGTAGAGCCCGTCGCAGGAGCCTTACTTCTTGCGCACGGCGCGAGCGAGCGTGGCCGCCAGCGCGAGGGTGACGATCACCGGGAGGAGCCACCAGGACGCGGTGGTCTGCGTGCTGAGCGCGGCGGTGCCGGCGAGGGCGGCGATGACGAGGACGGCGACGAGCGGGTCGTCGCCGACGACGAAGTCGTACCAGAACAGCCCGAAGGACTTCAGTTTGCCCACGCGGCGCGCCTTCTCTTCAGGGCCCAGACGGCGCCGAGCGCGACGAGCAGGATGTAGGCGAGGACGAGGGGGAGCGCGGCGTCGTTGCCGGGCCAGTGGGCGCTGGCACCTTCGGCACCCCAGAAGAGGCCGAAGCCGGTGAGCATCACGCCGACGGCGAACTTCATGGTGTTCTCCGGCACCCGGGCCAACGGCGCCTTGATCGCGATCCCCGCCGCGCACACCGCGAGCACCGCGGCCACGGCCGCGACCGCGGCGAGCGGGATGTCGTGCTGGTTGGCGCCGAAGGTGAGGGCGATGAAGGCCACCTCCAGGCCCTCCAGGACGACGCCCTTGAAGCTGAGGGTGAAGGCGTACCAGTCCTCGACGAGCGACTTCTTCGAGGCGACGGCCTCCTGCGCCGCCTTGATCTCGCGCTGGTAGGCGGCGGCCTCGTCGCGCAGGTCCTTGTACCCGGACGCGCGCAGGATCGCCTTGCGCAGCCACTGGAGCCCGAAGGTGAGCAACAGCCCGCCGACGACGAGCCGCAGCGTCTTGAGCGGCAACACGGTGAGCGCCGGCCCGAGCGCGGCGACGACCACCGCGAGCAGGAGAAGGCCGGCCGCGACGCCCTGGAGCGCGGAGCGCCAGCCCCGCGTCAGGCCGACGGCGAGCACGATGGTGAGCGCTTCCACGGCTTCGACGGCGCAGGCCAGGAAGACGGACAGGAGGAGGAAGGCGGTGCCCACGTGCTTAATGTAACGCGGGTTGGTGGGGGATTCGGGGTGGTGGGGGTTGCGGGTTCGCGCGGCGGGCGGTTGCGTGGCGGCGGGCAGGGCTGCGGTGTCGCAGCTGGCCAGCAGATATCAGGCCCACAGTCGAGAGCGGCGGCCGGTGCGAAGAACGACGGCGGTGGGCTGCGAGTCAGTGGCAGAGCGCGAAGGCTCGGCAGCGCGGGCAGGCGGCGGTGGCCTTTTGCGCGGCGGTGCATAGGTTGAGCGCGGTGGGCTGCTGGCGGGCGGCGTTGCGGTGAGTTGCGGATCGCGAAGGCAAATGTGGTGGCATTTCGCGGGGTGGCTGTGCGCGGCGGTGCATAGGCTGGGCGCGGAGGGCTGCTGGCGGGCGGCGCCGTGGTGCGATGCGGATCGCGAAGGCAAATGCGGTGGCATTTCGTGCGGCGGCTGTGCGCGGCGGTGCACAGGTTGAGTGCGGAGGGCTGCTGGCGGGCGCAGGCGGCGGGATGCCGAGTGCGGCGGGGTGGGCATATTGCGAGAGCGGCGGCGCAGGGGTGCAGCGGATGGGCGCGAAGTCTCGGTAGTCCGGCGGGTTGCGGCGGGGCAGCTGGCGAGCGGCGCCGTGGTGCGATGCGGATCGCGAAGGTAAATGCGGTGGCGCGTGCGGGCAGGCGGGCACCAAATGCGGTGATGCGGTGATGCGGTGATGCGGTGGCGCAGGGGTGCATTGGTGGCTGGCGGTCGGCGGGCACCAGTTGCGGCGGTGCGGCGCTGGCGGGCTGGCTGTGCCGTGCGAGCGGTGTGGATCCGGCGGTCCGCGCGCACCGGTCGGTCCATCGCCCAGCGCCCTCGCTAGATTGGCGCCATGCGATCTTCCTCCCGCGCGGTCGGGCTGGCACTCGGTTTCGCCGCCGATTGGTACTTCGGCGATCCGCGGCGGGGGCATCCTGTGGCGGGGTTCGGGCGGGTGGCTTCGGGGGTGCGGCGGGTGCTGTATGCCGATTCGCGCGTTGCCGGCGTCGCCTACGCGGGCGTGCTTGTGGCCGGGGCGGGTGCCTTGGGGGTTGCGGCGGAGCGTGTTGGGCGGGGGCCGGTGGCGGGGACCGTGTTGACCGCCGCTGCTACCTGGACCGTGCTTGGTGGCACGTCGTTGCGGCGGGAGGCGGCGGCGATCGGGGAGTCGTTGGAGGCCGGCGACCTTGCGGCGGCTCGGGAGCGGTTGCCGCATCTGTGTGGGCGCGATCCGCGGGGGCTCGATGCCGATCAGATTGCGCGGGCTGTTGTGGAGTCGGTGGCTGAGAACACGTCTGATGCCGTGGTGGCGCCGCTGTTCTGGGGTGCGGTGGCGGGGATTCCGGGGTTGCTGGCGTATCGGGCGTCGAACACGCTCGATGCGATGGTCGGCTACCGCAACACCAAGTACCGCAACTTCGGGTGGGCCTCCGCGCGCCTCGACGACGTCCTCAACTGGGTTCCCGCACGCTTCACCGGTGCCGTGACGGTCGCGGTGGCGCCGGTCGTCGGCGGCAGCCCGTCGCGCACGCTCAGTGTTCTGCGACGCGATGGGGCGCGGCATCCCAGTCCGAATGCCGGGCGGTGCGAGGCTTCTGCGGCCGGGGCGCTGGGAGTGCGGCTCGGGGGGATGAATACGTACGGCGATGTCGTCGAGGATCGGCCGGTCATGGGGAGCGGTCGTGCGCCGCGCGTCGCAGACATTCGGCGGGCCGCAGTGTTGTCCGCCACAGTCGGGCTCGCCTCGGTCGCCGCCGCGGCACGTCTGGCGAACGTCGTCACGGCGCGTCGACGGCCCGGCCGCTGAGCCGCTGAGCCGCTGAGCTGCCACCCACCACCCGGACTTCGCAGCACCGCGGATCTGGCACACTGTCCACCAAGACGACAGTCCAGGAAGCCCGTGCGAATCGGGCGCTGTCCCGCAACTGTGAGCGGCCCACCCCCGCGAGCCAGGAACTGCCTGCCGTCCGCACCCCACATCAGCCCGAGGCGGAGCGCGGACTCCGCGAGAGGAAGTGCCGTCGCATGCCCGCGCGCGTTCTGTTGTTGTCGACAGCCGACACCGAACTCCTGGCCGCCCATGCCTGCGGCGCCCCCTACCGCACCGCCAACCCGGCGCGCCTCGACCCCGACGCCCTCGCGCGCCTGCTGGGCGAGGCCGGGGCTGACGTCGCCGTCCTCCGGCTCCTCGGCGGCCACCGGCCGTGGCGCTGGCTGGTCGAGGCGATCACCGCCAGCGGCCTGCCGGCGGTCGTCCTCGGCGGCGAGGCCGAGCCGGACGCCGAGCTCATGGCGCTCTCGACGGTGCCCGGCGGCGTGGTGACCGACGCGCTCAAGTACCTCACCGCCGGCGGCCCGGGCAATCTCGAACAGCTCGCGAACTTCCTCACCGACACGGTCCTGGGCGGCGGCGAGGGCTTCGAGGCGCCGCAGGCCATGCCGGAATTCGGCGTCCACGGCGACCGCGAGCAGCGCGAGGGACGGCCCACGGTCGGCATCGTCTTCTACCGGGCCCACGAGCTCTCCGGCAACACGGCTTTCGTCGACACCCTCGCCGAGGCACTCGAAATCCGCGGCGCCAACGCCCTCCCCGTCTACTGCGGCTCCCTGCGCGGCCTGTCCGACGACGCCGGCAAGGGCCTCGTTGAACTCCTCGGCCGCTGCGACACGCTCGTGGTCACCGTCCTGGCCGGAGGCGGCGCCACCGCCGCGGACGCCAGCGCCGGCGGCGACGAGGACGCCTGGGACGTCGGCGCGCTGGCCGCCCTGGACGTCCCGGTCATCCAAGGGCTCTGTCTCACCTCCTCCCGCCAGGCATGGCAGGACTCTGACGCGGCCCTCACGCCGATGGACGCCGCGATGCAGGTCGCCATCCCGGAATTCGACGGCCGCCTGATCGCCGTCCCCTTCTCCTTCAAGGAGACCGGCCGGGGCCAGGACTCAGAGGCGGACATCCCGGTCTACGTCGCCGACGAAGAACGCGCCGCACGCCTGGCCGGCATCGCCTACCGGCACGCCGCCCTGCGCGGCATCCCCAACCGCGACAAGAAGCTCGCGCTCGTCCTGTCCTCCTACCCGACCAAGCACGCGCGCGTCGGCAACGCCGTCGGCCTCGACACCCCGGCCAGCGCCGTCCGCCTGCTGCACGCGCTGCGCGCGGCCGGCTACACCGTGGGCGACTTCCCCGACGACGGCGACCAGCTCATCCACCGCCTGATCGCGGCCGGCGGCCACGACGTCGAATGGCTCACCGAGGAGCAGCTGGCCGCGGCGCCCGCGCGCGTCCCGCTGCGTGACTACGAGTCCTGGTTCGCCTCGCTCCCCGAGGACCTGCGCGAGGGCATCCGCCGGCACTGGGGCGAGCCGCCCGGCGCGCTCTACGTGGACGGCGACGACATCGTCCTGGCCTCGCTCCAGTTCGACAACATCCTGCTGATGATCCAGCCCCCGCGCGGCTTCGGCGAGAACCCGATCGCCATCTACCACGACCCCGACCTGCCGCCGAGCCACCACTACCTGGCCGCCTACCGCTGGCTGGAGCACAGCTTCGGCGCGGACGCCGTGGTGCACCTGGGCAAGCACGGCACGCTGGAATGGCTCCCCGGCAAGGGACTGGGCTTGTCAGAGTCCTGCGCCCCGGACGCCGTCCTCGGCGAGCTGCCGCTGGTGTACCCGTTCATCGTCAACGATCCCGGCGAGGGCACGCAGGCCAAGCGGCGCGGGCACGCCACCGTCGTGGACCACCTGATGCCGCCGATGGCCCGCGCCGACACCTACGGCGACCTGGCCAAGCTGGAGCAGCTGCTCGACGAGTACGCGACCGTGCAGGCGCTGGACCCGGACAAGACGCCGGCGGTGCGCGCGCAGATCTGGACCCTGATCCGCGCCGCGCAGCTGCACCACGACCTGGCCGCGATCCTGCACGGGGACGTCGACCGGCAGCCCGACGACGGCGACTTCGACGACTTCGTGCTGCACCTGGACGGGTACCTGTGCGAGATCAAGGACGTGCAGATCCGCGACGGGCTGCACATCCTCGGGCGCGCACCGGAGGGCGAGGAGCTGGTCGCCGACGTGCTGGCGATCCTGCGCGCCAAGCAGGTCTTCGGCGGGGTGAACGGCGCGGTCACCGGGTTGCGGCAGGCGTTGGCGGCGTACGTCGGGCTCGACGAGCAGGTGCTGCTCGCCGAGCCGGGGGCGGCGGTGAAGGTGCCGGAGCTGCTGGCGGAACTGGCCGGCGACGACGGGGCGCCGGCCCGGTCCGCGTCCGATGCCGTGGACCTGCTGGAGAAACTGGCCCGGCGGCTGGTGGACGCGCTGGCCGCACAGGGCTGGGATCCGGCGGCGGTGCCAGGGGTCTGCGATGCGGTGCTCGGCGCTGCGGCGCAGGCCCGCGCGGCGGGGTCGGCAGTAGCGCCGGCAGCGGAAGAAGAGCCGGCATCGGAGGCATCGGAGATCGCGGCCGTCCTGCGCTTCGCCGCCACCGAACTCGTCCCGCGCCTGGCCCGCACCACCGACGAGATCGCCAACGTAATGCGCGCCCTCGACGGCCGCTACATCGCGGCCGGCCCCTCCGGCGCCCCGACTCGGGGGCTTGTCAGTGTTCTGCCGACCGGCCGCAACTTCTACTCCGTCGACCCGAAGGCCATCCCCTCGCGCAACGCCTGGGACGTCGGCGTGGCCCTCGCTGAGTCGCTGATCGCGCGCCACCTCGCCGACACCGGCGAGTACCCGCGCTCGGTCGGCCTGACCGTCTGGGGCACCTCGGCGATGCGGACCCAGGGCGACGACATCGCCGAGATCCTGCACCTGCTCGGCTGCCGTCCGGTGTGGGACGAGGCCTCGCGCCGGGTCACCGGCTTCGAAGTGGTGCCGGTCGCCGAGCTGGGCCGGCCGCGCATCGATGTCACGGTTCGTATCTCAGGATTCTTCCGTGACGCCTTCCCGCACGTCATCGCGCTCATTGATGACGCCGTCCAGGCTGTCGCAGAGCTCGACGAAACCGCCGCGGACAACTACGTCCGGGCGCACGCCGACGCCGACACCGCCGCGCACGGCGACCGCCGCCGCGCCACCACGCGCGTGTTCGGCTCCAAGCCCGGGGCGTACGGGGCCGGCCTGCTGCCGCTGATCGACGCCCGCGACTGGCGCACCGACGCCGACCTCGCCGAGGTCTACGCGGTCTGGGGCGGCTACGCCTACGGCCGGGGCCTGGACGGCCGCGAGGCGCGCGGCGACATGGAGAACTCCTTCCGGCGCATCCAGGTCGCGGCGAAGAACCAGGACAACCGCGAGCACGACATCGTCGACTCCGACGACTACTTCCAGTACCACGGCGGCATGGTGGCGATGGTGCGTTCGCTGACCGGCACCTCGCCGGCGGCGTACGTCGGCGACTCGGCGGTGCCGGAGGCCGTCCGGACCCGGACGCTGGCCGAGGAGACGCACCGGGTGTTCCGGGCCCGCGTGGTGAACCCGCGGTGGGTGGCGGCGATGCAGCGGCACGGCTACAAGGGCGCCTTCGAACTGGCCGCGACGGTCGACTACCTGTTCGGCTACGACGCCACCGCCGGGGTCGTGGACGACTGGATGTACGAGCAGTTGGCGCAGACCTACGTCTTCGACGAGACGAACCGCGCGTTCATGGAGCGCTCGAACCCGTGGGCGCTGCGCGGGATCTCCGAACGGCTGTTGGAGGCCGCCGAGCGCGGGCTGTGGGCCGAGCCGGAGGAGCAGACGCTGGACGGGCTGCGCCAGGTGTTCCTGGAGCTGGAAGGCGAGCTCGAAGGGGAGTGACGCCACCTTCCCCGCCGGATAAATGACAGGAAGATCCGGCGGGGTGCTTGCTAGGCTCCGTGACCATGTGTTGCAACGCGCTGTTCATTCGCATCCGCCTCTGACGGCGGGTAGCGATCCCCTGATCTGCGATTCCCGCCGCATCCGAGTCCCTGCCGGTGCGGCCGCTCAGTGCTGCCCGGCTTCGATCGCGAGCGAGCCGCGGAGCAGCACATGCAGTACCAGAAGACTTCTGAATTCCTTGGTGGACGCCACGAACTCGGCCAGAACTTCCTGGCCGATCCCGCGCTGATCGCCGCCATCCAACGGCTGGTCCGGGACGAGACGCGGGGCCCGATCATCGAGCTCGGGGCCGGCGACGGCGCCCTCACCGGACCGTTGTCGCGGCTGAACCGGCCGGTCACGGCGCTGGAGATCGATCCGCGGCGGGTGCGGCGGCTCCAGCGGCACTTCGGCGACGACGGCGTGGACAGCGTGGACGTCAGGCAGGCCGACGTCCTGCGCCACCGCTTCCCGGCCGCGCCGCACATGATCGTCGGCAACGTGCCGTTCCACCTCACGACGGCGATCATCAGGAAGCTGCTGTCCGAGCGCGGATGGAGCAGCGCGGTGCTGATCGTGCAGTGGGAGGTGGCACGGCGCCGGGCCGGGGTCGGCGGGGCGAGCATGCTCACCGCCGCGTGGTGGCCGTGGTACGACTTCCGCCTGGTGCGGCGGATCCCGGCTTCCGCGTTCCGGCCGGTGCCGTCGGTGGACGCCGGGCTGCTGCTGATGCACCGGCGGGCCGTGCCGCTGGTCGACGGCCGCCAGGGGTATCAGGCCTTTGTGAAGCAGGTCTTCCAGGCGCCGGGGCGCGGGCTGGAGGACATGATCGGCCGCACCGGGCGGGTGCGGCGCGCGGAGCTGCGGGAGTGGGTCCGGTGGAGCCGGATCCCGGCCCGGGCCCTGCCCAAGGACCTGGCGGCCGAGGACTGGGCCCGGTTGTGGGAGCTGGTGCGGGACTGAACCGCCGTCAGCTCACCGCGTCAGCTCACCGCACCAGCGGCCTTGAGCGACTCCAGCAGCTTGGCCGTGCGCAGGCCGTCGCTGTGGTCGCGGGACTCGGCGATCAGGCCGTCGACGACCTGGATCACGTTGATCGAGGGCAGCTCGAAGCCCTCCCCGGTGGGGGCCAGTGTGCCGACGACGGTGAACTCCACGACCGCGACCTGCGGGTCGGCAGTTTCGTGGATGGTGACGTTCTTGACCTCGCTGTAGTGCAGGTACTGCGCGAAGCCGGTCATCCGGGCGCGCAGCGCGGCGTTGCCGCGCGACTCCTGGAACTCCCGCGGGGCGAACGGGTTCGTGACCACGACGTCCTCGGCGTAGAGGTCGGCGAGGTCGTCGCGGCTGCCCTCGATGACGGTGCGCAGCATCAGTTCGACGGTTTCGCGGGTGGTGCGGACGTGCTCGGACATGCGGATCTCCTCGACGGATGCCAAGTGGGGCGAGCGCCCCGTTTCGCTGTCCGGAACGATACGGGGCGTCCGCCCCGGTTGTCGAGGGGGGTTACGCTGGCGCTGTGAACGGGTCCGTTGATGCCGATGTGACCGGCGGCGCCGCGCAGTCGACCGCCGAACGCCCGCTGCGCGCCGACGCGCGCCGCAACCGCGCGCGCGTTCTGGCGGCGGCGGCCGAGGCGTTCGCCGCCGAAGGGCCGGCGGTGCCGCTGGACGAGATCGCGCGCCGCGCCGGCGTCGGCGCGGGCACGGTCTACCGGCACTTCCCGACGAAGGAGGAGCTGCTGGCGGCCGTGCTCATCGCACGGATGGAGACGATGCTGGCCGAGGTGCGCAGCGCGCTGGCGGCGCCGGATCCGGGGCTGGCGTTCTACGGCTTCTTCGTCACCATGACCGTCGACGCCCAGGACAAGATGGACCTCGCCGAGGCGTTGATGAGCCACGGCGTGGACATCCGTGCCGCGGTCGGCGACATCGCCGGTGCGCTGAAAGGGGCGCTGGCCGATCTGCTGCGGCGGGCTCAGGAAGCCGGCGCGGTCCGTTCCGATGTGAGCGTCGAGGACCTGCACGCGCTGGTGATCGGCGCGATCGCCGCCGCGCGAGCCGCGTCGTCGGACGATGTGCCGCGCGTGGCGGGGTTGGTGGCCGACGGGTTGCGGCCGCGTCCCGACAGCTGAGCCGATGGCCCGGTGAGCCTTGGCCGCCGCCGGTCCGGCGCCTAGGGTAATGGCTGGCAGGAGGGTGCGATGATGACTACTGACCAGGCATTCACCACACGTCCGGAGCTGAGCGGCACGTTCGGCATGGTGTCGAGCACGCACTGGCTCGCCTCGTCGGCGGGCATGGCGTTGCTGGAGCGCGGCGGGAACGCGTTCGACGCCGCGGTGGCCGCGGGGTTCGTGCTGCACGTCGTGGAACCGCATCAGAACGGCGCCGGCGGCGACCTTCCGGTGGTGTTCGCGCGCGGGGACGACAAGCGGCCGACCGTGTTGTGCGGGCAGGGCGTGGCGCCGGCCGGGGCGACTGTGGAGCACTTTCGCGACCTTGGTCTGGCGCTCGTGCCAGGCTCGGGGTTGCTGGCGGCGGCGGTTCCGGGGGCGGTGCCGGCGTGGCTGACGCTGCTGCGCGACCACGGGACGATGGAGCTCGCCGACGTGCTCGGGTACGCGATCGGCTATGCGCGCGACGGGTATCCGGTCACGCCGGCGATATCGCAGTGCATTGCGGATATCGAGCCGATGTTCCGGGAACACTGGACGCCGTCCGCCGACGTTTACCTTTCTGGCGGCGGGGTTCCGGCTGCGGGTTCGGTGTTCCGGAACCCGGCGCTGGCTGCCACGTACCAGCGTTTGGCCGACGCGTCCGGGGCGTCGGGAGCGACCCGCGAGGCGCGGATCGACGCCGCGTTGGACGCGTGGAACCAGGGGTTCGTCGCTGAGGCGATCGATGCTTTCGCGCGCACCGCTTGGCGGGATTCCTCGGGGTCCGATCATGCCGGTGTTATTACGGGTGCTGATATGGCGGCATGGCAGCCTTCTTATGAAGAGCCGGTCCGTTACGACTTCGGCGGCTATACGTTCTGCAAGACCGGCTCCTGGGGTCAGGGGCCGGTTCTGTTGCAGCAGTTGGCGTTGCTTCAGGGGCAGGAGCTCGGCGAGCCGGGGTCGGTGGACTTCATCCATCGGGTGGTGGAGGGTGCCAAGCTCGCCTTCGCCGATCGTGAGGCCTGGTACGGCGACGGCTTCGACACGCCGCTGGAGGCGTTGCTCTCGCCGGCGTACAACGCCGAACGTCGCGCGCTGATCGGTGAGGTGGCGTCGCTGGAGCTGCGTCCGGGGTCGCCGCAGGGGCGCGTGCCGGTGCTGCCGATCCGTCCTGAGCTGCCGATACCCGTCGACGCGTCGACCGGGGAGCCGGTCGCGTCGGGTGCGGGGCGTGGCGAGGCGCGCGGGGACACGGTTCACGTGGACGTCGTCGACCGGTGGGGGAACATGGTCGCGGCGATGCCGAGCGGCGGGTGGCTGCACTCGTCCCCGGTGATTCCCGCGCTCGGGTTCTGCTTGGGGACGCGGATGCAGATGACGTGGCTGCAGGACGGGCTTGCCAGCACCCTGACACCCGGGCTGCGGCCCCGGACCACGCTGTCGCCGACGCTGGCGCTGCGCGGGGAGGAGTCGGTGCTGGCGTTCGGCTCGCCCGGCGGGGACCAGCAGGACCAGTGGCAGCTGCTGTTCGTGCTGAACCATGTGCTCGGCGGGATGGACCTGCAGGCGGCGATCGACACGCCGACGTTCCACACCTCGCACTTCCCGGAGTCGTTCTACCCGCGGCCGGCGTACCCGGGGCGGATGGTGGCCGAGGCGCGGCTCGGCGCCGCGGTCCTGGACGGGCTGCGGCGCCGGGGGCACGACGTCGTGGTGGCGGGGGAGTGGGCGCTCGGGCGGATGTGCGTGGTCGGGCGGGATCCGGAGCGCGGGTTGGTGCGGGGGGCGGCCAATCCTCGGGGGATGCAGGGGTACGCGGTGGGACGGTAGCGGCGAGGCGGTGATGGCGGCTATGGCGGCATGGCGGCGGTTTGGCCGGGATGACGGCCTAGGGCGCCATGCCGGACTCGATCTGGATCGTGTCTCCGACGGCCAGGTGGTCGTAGAGCCAGACCGCGTCGCCGATGAAGAGCTCGATGTCACCGTGCGTGGCATTCGTCTTGCCGACATTGGGTTGCTGCCAGGGCGCGGCGAAGATGGCTGGTGCTTGCGGACCGAAGTCGATGTAGTAGGAGACGGAGATGTTGTAGTCCCCGTCTACCGAGGTAAGTGGCTTTGACTGCTTCTTGCCGACGACGGTGAAGGTCCCGGTCTTGGTCGGGTACGCCGGAATGCCGGCCGTGATCGGCAGGGTCTTGATGACCTTGCCCTGCGCGTCGCGGATGGTCATTGAGTGCTGACCCAGATCGACGGTGGCAGTTGGCGGCGCCTCGGCCGACGTGCTTGGCGTCGCGCCGCTTGTCGATGTCCGGACGCTGCTGGACGCGGGCGGTGAACCCGACACGTCGTGCCGCGACCCGCCGGACGGACGCAACGTCAGTCCGGCGGCGCCGGCGATCGCCAGGACCAGCACCGGTGCCACGGCCAGTGTCGTGGTGTGGCGTCGGCGCCGCTGGTCGCCCCGGGCCCGCACGCCGGCCGGGGACCGGACCGCGGCTTCCTGTTCCAGGCGTGCGGCGCCGGCGGTCAGGCGCTCGTCGAAGGTGCCGGGCACGTCGAAGTTCTCAGGCATGGCTGGACCTCTCGCTTTCCTTGTCGAGTGCCTTGGCGAGCCGCTGGTCGAGGTGCGGGTCGAGGTGCTGGTCGAGCCGCTGGTCGATGTGTCGTTGGTCGAGCACCGCGGTCAGCGGCCGGGCCGCCCGGCCGTCGGCAGCCGGGTCGGCCAGCAGCGTCGCCAGCGCGGCGCGTCCCCGCGAAAGCCGTGCCTTGACCGTCCCGGTCGGGGCACCGACCTCGGCGGCGACCTGCTCGACGGTCAGCCCGGCGATGTGGAACAGCACGATCGCCCGCCGCTGCTTCTCCGGGATCCGCCGGAGCGCGGCGACCAGCACCACGGAGTCGGGGCTGTGCTCGGGGACGTCGCCGGGCGGTCCGTGCCGCCGGTGCGCGGCGACCCGCCGGACCGCCGAGCGCCACGCCGACACCTTGATGCGATAGGCGACGACCCGGACCCAGGCGGCCGGGTCGTCCGTCTTCGACACGGTGTCCCAGCGCTGCCAGGCCCGGGCGTAGGCCTCCTGGACGGCGTCCTCGGCCTCCGAGGAGGCGTCCCCGAGCAGCGCGACGATCTGCGCCGTGACCCTGCGTACCGTGCCGAGATAGAACTCGTCGAAATCCTGCTCCGCTCCCACCGGTTCCCCTCACCGTGGCCGTGACTGGCTCGTCACCCCACCACGACGCCGGCGGCGGAACCGGGGTTGCATCGCCTTTTTCAGGACGCGGCGCGCCAGCCGGGCGTGCGGCCGAGATGCAGCAGCACCTGGTCGAGCGCGGAGGCGCCCTCAGGAATCTCCAGCGCCGGGACGAACGCCGCGCCGTCGGCGGTCCGGTTGTCGCCGTTCGGCACCGCCAGCGTGATCCGCACCGCCGCCTCGTCCATCTCCGGCCGCAGCTCGAACGGCAGCCCAAGGGTGACTGCGACGTCCCAGGCGTGCACGACGTAGTCGATGAAGTGGAAGCCGATCGCCACCCGCGCCGGGAAGCGCGGCGGCCTGATCGAGAACTCGGGCAGGTCGACCACGGTGTCCAACTCCTCGCCGAGCTCGGCGAACGCCGCCAGCACCTCCTCCGACGCGGCGAGGTACTGCTGCACGGCGTCGGCCCCGGCCGGCGCGAACTCCCAGTGCTTCATGTCGGCGCCGTCACCCCGCGCCGCCGCCGCGAAGCCGTGGTGCTGCACGGTCATGTGGCCCAGCAGATCCGCGAGCGTCCAGCCCGCACACGGAGTCTCCCGCCCCAGGTCCGTGACCTGCACCTGCCTGACGATGTCCATGCTGTCGCGCACCGCTCGCGCGTTCAGGTCTCTGATATCGGTCATGTGTCGATGATCCGCCGGTGTTGGTCCGCTGGTCCACCGGGGTTGGCGAAGGGGGTGTGAACAGGCGTTTAGGATGCGGAGGGTGACGGATGAGGTGCGGCAGGCGGCACAGGCGGCACAAGCGATACGGACGGCGCGGGTGGCGCGCGCGATCGGAGCCGTCGTCGGTTCGGCGGTCGGCGACGCGCTGGGGGCGCCGTTCGAGTTCGGTCCGGCTGGGGCGTTCTCGGCGAAGTACCCGGCGCCGGGATCGACGACCTCTGAGATGGGCGGCGGTGGCGGCTGGGATCCCGGCGAGGCGACCGACGACACCCAGATGGCGGTGCTGGTCGCGGACTCGCTGCTGGAGCGCGGGGGCCTGGACCCGGCCGACATCTTCGAGCGGTTCCGGCGCTGGGCCGCCTCCGATCCCAAGGACATCGGGACGCAGACCGAGTCCGTCCTGACCAGCGGCGATCCCTGGGACAGCGCGGCCGGCCTGCACTTCTGGATCACCGGACACGCGGCGGGCAACGGCTCGCTGATGCGGGCCTCCACGTCGGCGGTGTACTTCGCGGCGGCCGGTCGCGAGGCGACGATGGACGCGGCGCGGCGCATCGCGGCCCTGACCCACGGCGACCGCGCGGCGTGGGAGGGTACTGCGGTCTTCCACGAGCTGGTGCGCCTCGCGCTCGCGGGAGAGGACCCGATCGCCGCGCTGCCCGAGGTCGTCGAGCTGATCCACCCGGATCATCGCGAGCGGTACGCCGCGATCCTGGCGCCGGACTGGCATCCGAGCATGGCCACGGAGTTCAACGGCGCGGTCTGGCCGTGCCTGGCCTCGGCGGTCTGGGCCGTGCGGACTACGCCAGACTACGAGGCCGCCGTTCGTGCGGCCGTGGACCTCGGCGGCGATACGGACACTGTGGCGGCCGTGACCGGCGGTCTGGCCGGCGCCGTCCACGGCTTCGACGCCATCCCGGCGCGCTGGACCGAAGCGCTCCACGTCCCCGTCCCCGGCTGGGGAGACCGGGTCCTGCGGTATCCGGACCTGGTCGTCATGGCCGAGCGGCTGGTGGGGGCCGCCACCCAATAGGCTTGGCCGCATGAACCAGTTCGCCGCCTCCGGTCCTGTGCAGTTCGACGGCGCCGCCGTCACGGTCGTGGGGGCGAGGGTCGTCGGGTTGTCGGCCTCGGCGGCTTTGCTGGCGCGCGGGGCGCGGGTGACGTTGGTCGATCGGTATGACGACGAGGCCACCACCGCTCGGGCCGCGCAGGCCGCGGAGCAGGGGGCGACGCTGCGCCTCGGCGATGACGAGACGTTGCCAGCCGGGACCGAGCTGCTGGTGGTGAGTCCCGGGATGCCGCCGTCGGCGCCGATCGTGGCGGCCGCGCGCGAGGCCGGGGTGCCGATCTGGGGCGACGCCGAGCTGGCGTGGCGGCTGCGGGCGCCGTTGCCGGACGGGAGCTACGCGCCGTGGCTGGTCGTGACCGGGACCAACGGCAAGAGCACCACGGTGCGGATGGCCGAGTCGATGCTCAAGCAGGCCGGTAAGGGTGTCGTGGCGTGCGGGAACATCGGGTACCCGGTGCTCGACGCGGTGCTGCGGGGGCAGGCCGGCGGGGAGGCCGGGGAGCCGTTCGAGGTGCTGGTCATCGAGCTGTCGAGCTACCAGCTCTACTGGAGCTCGACGCTCAGCCCGCTGGCCTCGGTCGTCCTCAACATCGCGCCGGACCACATCGACTGGCACGGCTCCTACGCCGACTACGTCGCCGCCAAGGGCCGCGCCTACGAGAACTGCCAGGTCGCGGCCGTCTACAACGCCGCCGACCTGGAGACCGTGCGGTTGGTGGAGGAGGCCGAGGTCGTCGAGGGCTGCCGCGCGATCGGGTTCACGCTCGGCGCGCCGGGCCTGTCTATGCTCGGCGTGGTCGACGGGATCCTGGCCGACCGGGCCTTCGTCGACGACCGCCGGAACAGCGCCGCGGAGCTCGGCACCATCTACGACGTCGAGCCGCAGGCCCCGCACAACATCGCGAACGCCCTGGCCGCCGCTGCGCTGGTGCGCGCCTACGGCGTGGAGCCGACGGCGGTCCGCGACGGCCTGCGCGAGTTCCGCCCCGAGCCGCACCGCATCGCCTGGGTGGCGCGCATCGACGGCGTGGACTTCGTCGACGACTCCAAGGCCACCAACCCGCACGCCGCCTCCGCTTCGATCGGCGCCTACGACCACGTGGTCTGGCTGGCCGGCGGCCTGGCCAAGGGCGCGGACTTCGACGACCTCGTCGAGCGGCACGCCAAGCGCCTGCGCGGCGCGATCCTGTTCGGCGCCGAACGCCACCTGGTCGCCGAGGCGCTGCGCCGCCGGGCCCCTGACGTGCCGGTGGTGGACCTCGGCGGGCCGGGGCCGGACGGCGCGGCCGAGGTGATGGCGCAGGCGGTGACGGCCGCGCGCGCGATGGCGGTGTCGGGGGACACGGTGCTGCTGGCTCCGGCCTGCGCTTCGATGGACATGTTCACGTCGTACGGGCAGCGCGGCGACGTGTTCGCGGAGGCGGTGCGCGCGGAGAAGGCGCAGGCTGCGGGAGAAGACGGCGCCTGAGGCAGGCGACGTGAAGCTGTTCGGTCTTGGCCGCTACAGCCCCGGCATCCTCCGGTCCCGGAAGGCCCTGGCGAAAGCCGCCCCGGTCGGCGTCACGTCCGGATCGTCGGCGATCACCGCGTACAGCGCCTCGGCGGCGATGACGTCCCCGAGCGAGGCGAACAGGCCCGCCTTGTTCAGCAGCAGCGTGGTCCTGGTCTCCGGGTCCGGATCCCCGGCCATCCCGTTGTCCATCGCGATCAGCCGGTCCTGCGGATCCTCCAGCAGCAGCGACAGCTCCTTCCACGCCGGCGGGAAGCCGGGGAAGCGCTGCGTGATCCCGCGCAGGATCCGCTTCTTCTCCTCGCGGTTCTCCAGCCACTCCAGCTGCACGAACGCCCTGGAGAACCCCGGGTTCAGCTGCCCGGCGTGCTCCCGCCGCAGCATGTCCAGGGTGGTGCGGCAGGTGAAGAAGCCGCTCGGGGACAGCGACGCCACCCGCTCGTAGAGGTTCTGCGCCGCGCGCGTGTCGCCGCGCATCAGGTGCGTGAACGCCGCGTCGTACGGCGGGTACGGCCAGTCCGGCGCGAGCGCCGCCGCCCGGCCGAGCAGCGTCAGGGCCAGGTCGTAGTCGCCGCGGGAACCCGCGGAGCGGCCTTCGGCGTGCAGGCGGTGTGCTTCGGGCGGGATCTCGTAGCTCATGGGGAGCAAAGTATTCCGCTCGTAAGTTCGACGGTAGCCCTCTGATTCGGTATCCGCTTAGGTGACAGCCCTCTGACGGCACCTCACGCGTGTCCGCCGCGCACGAACACTCCCGGCGTGATCCCGTACGCCCGTTTGAACCAGCGCGCCAGGTGCGCCTGGTCGGCGAAGCCGGTGGCCGCCGCGACGTCGGCCGGGGCGCTGCCGGCGGCCAGCAGCGCGCGGGCGTGGCGCAGGCGCAGCTGCCGCTCGTAGTCGCTCGGCGACATCCCGAACTCGGCGGCGAAGGCTCGGTAGAGCGCGAACCTGCTGCACCCCGCCGCCTCGGCGAGCAGCTCCACCGACAGCGTCTCGGGGTACGCCTCGCGCATCAGATCCCGCGCCCGACGCGCCGCCATACGCTGCGCACCGTCGGCCAGGGTCCTGATGCGCGGCGGCCGGGTCGCGCCGCGCAGGTGCGCGCCGAGGATCACGGCCCGCAGGCGCTCGTCGCGGGCCAGCGGGCTGGCGTCGGCGGCCAGGGCGGCGTGGAGTCCGGCGATGGCGTCGGCCAGGCGGCGGTCGCCGAGGACCGGGGTGGTGAACAGGGGTAGGGGAGCGGCGGCGGCGAAGGGATCGGCGAGCGCGGACTGGCCGGATCGAGCGGTCTGAGCGGCGCCGGGTGCTAGGCGGAGATCGGCTTGACCGGCGAAGTCCATGGCGTCGGCGGCGAAAGGATCGGCGAGCCCGGACCGATCGGATCGACCAGTCCGAGCGGCACCGCCGACCGCCAGACCGAGCTCGGCCCGCCGGGCGAAGTCCGTGGCGTCCGCGGCACCCGCCGCATCGGCCAGCACCGCGCGCACGATCTGCGGCGACACGTGCACGATCCGGTAGTGGTAGCCCAGGTCGGCGGCGGCGCGGCCGTCGTGCGGATCGTCCGGGTTCAGCGCCATGACCATGCCGGCGGCGCTGGTGTGCAGGGCTCCGCGGCAGTGGAACTGCTGGGCGCCGGCGTCGGTCACGCCGAAGGAGTAGGCGTCGTGCGAGTGCGGCGCGTAGACGTGGTCGCGGAACCGGGCACGCATGGCTTCCAGGCCGCGCGTGTCGTCGCGCCAGTACTCGGCCCAGCCTCGGGTGTCTGCCGTGCCTCCCATGCTCTCCATTGTGGCCCGGGGCTGGGCCGAAGCGGGCCGCACGAGCGTTCAAGACCGAATAGTGGGACACGCGCCAGGCTCGGCACATGTCAGCTCAGCAGCGGAACCCGTACCTGCTCCTCACGATGACCATGATGTTGTGGGGCGGGGCTTTCTCCAGTTCGGAAACGGTCGTCAACCACGTGCCGCACACGGTCGCGGCCACGCTGCGCTTCGGCGGCGGGGCGATCGCGCTGCTCATCGCGATGGCCCTGACCGGCCGGAGCCTGCGCGTCGGGATGCGTGCCGCCGGCCGCGCCTGCCTGGCCGGTGTCCTGGGCGTCTTCGCCTACAACGGCTTTTTCTTCTGGGGCCTCTCGCTCGCGCCGTCGTTGGACGGCGGGATCCTGATCCCGGTCATGAGCCCGGTGCTGACCAGCGCGTTCCTGCTGGTCACCGGACGCGAGAAGGCTTCGCCCCGGCGCCTGGCCGGCCTCGCGCTGGGGCTCGCCGGGGCGGCGGTGTACCTGGTCGGCGCGAACAGCGCGGGCGGGTCGGGCGGCGGGTCGCACCGCCTGGAGGGCGACCTGCTGTACGTCCTCAGCGCCGTGTCCTGGGCGGCGTTCACGCTCGCCGCGCCGAAGGTGCTCGCCGGGATCGAGCCGCTGACCGCGATGGCGTACGCGACCTGCACCGGCGCCGTCCTGCTCGCCCTGGTCGCCGCCCCGGACCTGGGCCGGGTGCAGTGGGGCGCGCTGCCGTCAGAGGTCTGGCTCAACGTCGCCTACCTGGCGATCGGCGCGACGGCGGTCGCCAACGTCCTGTACTACCGGGGCGTCGCCGTGGTCGGCCCGGCCAACGCCTCGCTGATGATGTTCCTCGTCCCGGCGGTGAACACGACCTGCGCCACGCTCCTCCTCGACGAGTCGTTCACGGCGCTGCAAGCCGCCGGCGCCGTGGTCCTGCTGGTCGGCGCGGCGCTCGCCGGACGTGCACGGATCAGCCTTCGGCGACGGCGGCCGACCCGGGGCCCGGACCCCCGGCCTCAGGCTGACACCCCGTCCCGCCTCAAGCTGACACCCCGTCCGGCGCCCGCTGGCTACCCTAAGGACCATGAGTGAACAGGCCGCGGGCGCGCCGGCGTCGCCGTTGAAGAACGCCGTGCGCGCGCTGCGGGCCCGTCGCGCGGTCCTGAAATCCCTGTTCGACCTCGAACTCACGTCGTACTACCTGCTGCTCGGGGCCGTTCTGCTGCTGCTCGGTATCGGGCTGCTGGAGGTGTTCTCCGCCTCCAGTGTCAACAACCTGGTCAACGGTCGGCCGATGCTCTCCTCCATCAGCAACCAGGCGGTGTCGGCTTCGCTCGGCCTGGCGCTGATGTGGGGGGCGTCCCGGCTGCCGCCGCGCGCCTACCGGGCGCTCGCGTATCCGGCGCTCGTCGGGACCGTGCTGTTGCTGCTGCTGGTGCTGGCCGTCGGCTCCTCGCACAACGGCAACAAGAACTGGCTGATCATCGGTCCGCTGACGGTCCAGCCCAGTGAGTTCGCCAAGCTCGCGCTCGTGCTGTGGGGCGCCGACCTGCTGGTGCGCAAGGAGAAGCTGCTCACCACCTGGGACCACCTGCTGGTGCCGCTGGTCCCGGGCGCCGTGCTGATCATCGCCCTGGTGATGATGGGCGGGGACATGGGGACCTCGATAATCATCGTCGCGATCGTGTTCTGCCTGCTGTTCACGGCCGGGGCGCCGGGGCGGCTGTTCTCGATCCTGCTGTGCTCGGCCGTCGGCCTGACAGCGCTGGCCATCCTGATGCGGCCCTCGCGCGTGCGGCGCTTCACCAACTTCCTCAGCCCCGAGAACGACCCCGGCGGCACCGGCTACCAGGCCATCCACGCGTTCCAGGCGCTGGCCAGCGGCGGCTGGTTCGGGGAGGGGCTGGGCGCCAGCAAGCAGCGCTGGGGGCAGCTGCCGGAGGTGCAGACCGACATGATCTTCGCGATCATCGGCGAGGAGCTGGGGCTGATCGGTGCGCTGACCGTGCTCGCGCTGTTCCTGACGCTCGCCTACGCCGGGATCCGGCTGGCGCTGCGCACCACGGATCCGTTCGTGCGGCTGGTGTCGGCCTCCGTCACGGTGTGGCTGGCCGCGCAGATGATGATCAATCTGGGGGCGGTGACCGGCGTGCTGCCGATCGCGGGCGTGCCGTTGCCCTTCGTCTCCTATGGCGGGTCGTCGCTGTTGCCTTCGCTGACGGCGGTGGGGATGCTCATGTCCTTCGCCCGAAGGCGTCCGGAGCCGTTGGACCCGGCGACGGTCGAGGGGGCGCCGAGCACCGTGCGCGATCAGGCCGTCACCGCACCGCGTCCGGATTCGGCCCCCGCCGACCGATAGGGTGGCCGGGTGCATGTGGTCATCGCCGGCGGCGGCAGCGCCGGGCATATCGAACCCGCCCTGAACACCGCGGACGCCCTGCGGCGCGCCGACCCCTCGATCGGCATCACGATGCTCGGCACCGAGAAGGGCCTGGACACCAAGCTCATCCCGGCCCGCGGGTACGAGCTGCGGCTGATCCCGGCGGTCCCGCTGCCGCGCAAGCCGTCGGCGGCGCTGCTGACCCTGCCCTCGCGGCTGCTCGGCACGGTCAAGGCCGCGCAGGACGTGATCATGGACGTCGACGCGGACGTGGTCATCGGCTTCGGCGGCTACGTCGCGCTCCCGGCGTACCTGGCCGCGCGCCGCGCCAAGCGGCCGATCGTGGTGCACGAGGCCAACATCCGCCCCGGCCTGGCCAACCGCGTCGGCGCGAAGTTCACCGACCACGTGCTCACCGGCAACCCGGCGGTCCCGATGCCCGGCGCCACCTGCGTCGGCATGCCGCTGCGCCCGGCCATCACCGGCCTGGACCGCGCAGCCGTGCGCGCCGAGGCCCGCCGGTCCTTCGGCTTGGACCCCGACCGCCCGACGCTGCTGGTCACCGGCGGCTCGCAGGGCGCGCGGCGGCTGAACGACACGATGGTCGCCTCGGTGAAGATACTGCACGACGCCGGGATCCAGGTCCTGCACTCCTACGGCGACAAGAACTCGGTGTCGATACAGCAGGACCCTGCGGGACCGCCCTACATCGCGCGGCCGTACGTGGACCGGATGGACCTCGCCTACGCGGCCGCCGACCTGGCGATGACCCGCAGCGGGATGATGACGTGCAGCGAGCTGGCGGCGGTCGGACTGCCGTCGGTGTACGTGCCGCTGCCGGTGGGCAACGGCGAGCAGCGGCTGAACGCGGCGCCGGTGGTCGAGGCCGGCGGCGGCCTGCTGATCGACGACTCCGCGCTGACGCCGGAGTGGTTCGCGGCGAACGTGGTGCCGCTGCTGCTGGACGCCGAGCGGCTGACCACGATGAGCGCGGCGGCGCGGCGGTTCGGGATCCGGGACGCGGACGAGAAGATCGTTGATCTGGTGTTCGCGGCGGCGGGGGTGAAGCGGCCGGGGGCGACTGGTGTCGGGGCTGTGGCGGGCGTTGAGACTGCGCCTGCGCCGGTTGCTGCTGCCGAGCCGGCCGCCGAGACCGTGTCTGCGCCGGTTGCCGCTGCCGAGCCGAGCACTGAGCCCGAGCCCACCGCCGAGCCCGAGGCCGAAACCGCCTCCCAGACAGGTGAGCGCTGATGACCGCCCCCCGCTTCCCCGCCCCCGCCGACGTCATCCCCGCCGCCGACCTCGGCCGCATCCACCTCGTCGGCATCGGCGGCGTCGGCATGGCCCCGCTGGCGCGCGCGATGCTCGGTCGCGGCCTCCCGCTCAGCGGCAGTGACATCAAGGACTCGGCGACCGTCAATGAGCTGCGGGCGCTCGGCGCGACCATCGCGATCGGGCAGGCGTCGGAGAACCTGGACGGCGTCGACACCGTCGTGGTCTCCGGCGACATCCCGGCGGACAACGTCGAGATCGTCGAGGCGAAGGCGCGCGGTCTGCGCGTCCTGCACCGCGCCTCCGCGCTGGCCGCGCTGATGCCCGGCTACCGCTCCGTGGCCATCGCCGGCACCCATGGCAAGACCACCACCAGCTCCATGGTGACCGTCGCGCTGCGGCACGCGGGCCTGGACCCGAGCTTCGTCATCGGCGGCGAGATCGGCACCACCGGGGAGTCCGGGCACGCCGGTTCCGGCGACGTGCTCATCGCCGAGGCCGACGAGTCCGACGGCACCTTCACGCACTACCGGCCGGACGTCTCGGTCATCACCAACATCGAGCTCGACCACCCCGACCACTTCGCCGACGTGGTGCAGGTGCGGGCCGAGTTCCAGGACTTCGCCGACCGGCTGGAGCCCGGCGGCACGCTGGTCTGCTACGCCGACGACCCGGCCGCCCGCGCCATCGCCGAGCGGACCGCCGCGCGCGGTGTCCGGGTGCTGACCTACGGGGCCGGCGAGGACGTCGACATCCGCGTCACCGACGTCGGCACCGTCGGCGGCTTCCCCACCTTCAAGCTGGCGACCGCCGCCGAGACCCTGGGACCGATCACCCTGTCCGTCCCGGCACGGCACAACGCCCTCAACGCCGCCGCCGCGTTCGGCGTGGCGCTGGCGCTCGGCGTGGACGTCAAGCCGTACCTGGAGGGCGTCGCCGGGTTCACCGGTGCGCGCCGCCGGATGCAGCTGCTCGGCGAGGCCTCGGGCGTGAAGGTCTACGACGACTACGGCCACCACCCGACCGAGATCGCCTCGGTCCTGTCGGCGGCGCGCGAGCTGGCGGGGGAGGGGCGCGTCATCGCCGCCTTCCAGCCGCACCGGTACTACCGCACCAACACGTTCCTGCACGAGTTCGGCCCGGCCCTCGGCGCCGCCGACGTGGTCGTGGTACTGGACGTGTACGCGCACGGCGAGAAGCCGATCCCCGGCGTCGGCGGCGACGTCATCGCGGCCGAGACCGGCCTCCCGGCCGAGGCCAGCGTGTTCGAGCCGGACTTCGACCGGGTGCCGCAGCGGCTGGCCGAGCTGGCGGGCCCCGGGGACCTGGTGGTGACGGTCGGGGCCGGCGACGTGACCGAGATCGGTCCGCGGCTGCTGAAGCTGCTGGCGTAGTGGTACGAGCGAACGGTAGAAGGGCGCCCCGTTTCGGGGCGCCCTTTTGGGCGCTTCTGCTTGGTGTGTGTTGGGTGCGGTTTGTTGGTGGGTTTTAGGAGCTTTTTACGGCTTCGCCTAAGGTTTGGTGACCTCGCAGGGGGACGCAGTTCCGTGATGCCCCACTGGCTACGCTGGCGGCCGGCGGAGTAGGTGTCCACGACCGCGCACCGGTCCGAGTCACTGCGCATGCGTTACGTAGGCGGCAATCGTCGGGCGTGGTGGGTGCCTAAGGTCAAGAGCAGGCGCCTCCGGCGGGGGCACTCGAGACTCTGAGGGATCCCCAACGATCCGGGACAACCCCCACTGTGGTGTGGACGGGGTCCACTCGGGTGCCCACACGTGCGGGTGGTGACGTGGCGTGCTCAAGACGCGGGAATCCTTCCCACAGGCGGGGTTGTCCCGGGTTCCCCGTCGCGTCGGCGGGCGTAGCCAAGCTGGCCGGGCCGGTGGTGTCAAGTCGCACGAAACCGCACCACAGTAGCAGGGGTCCGACTTGATACCACCGGACCGGTCTGCTTCCGTGAGGCGACGATGCGACGGGGAACCCGGGACACAGGCGACCACAAGCAGTGTCCGCCGGCAGACAGCGCGGCCCCCCTCCCCGGAGCGAGTGCCGCTCGCCGCGCAGGCGCCGCCGGAGGCCCTGTCTTTGACTTTCAGGCACCCACCACGCTCGACGATTGCCGCCCACGCAACGCGTGCGCAGTGACTCGGACCCGCGCGCGGTCGTGCACACGAACAACCGCCAGCCGCCAGCGCAACCTGCGGGGCACCACCGAACTGCGCCACCCAGCGGATCCTTCTTAAAGCCCTGCGAAGCCGTAAAAAGCTCTTAAAAGCTACAAGCAAACCGCACCCACTACACCCACCGCACCCACCACACCCACCACGCCCCCGCCCCCCCCACACCCAGCACCAGCACCAGCACCAGCACCCACACACAGGTCAGCAGCGCCCCTCTACTGCGCAAGCAGCGCACAATCGCAGTGCATCGCCACGGTCGCAGGGGTCAGGGACACGCGGCCGGCGGGCTGGCGGTCCGGTGGCCCGCCGCAACGGGACTAGTTGCACAGCAACTAGTCCCCATGCGACTATATTCCGCATGACAGCCATCCAGAACGCCATCGTCATCGGCGGCGGCATCGCCGGCCCCGTCACCGCGCTCGCGCTGGCCAAGGCCGGGATCCAGGCCACCGTCCACGAGGCCTACGCCCGCACCGACCGCTCCGGCGCCATGCTCACCGTTGCCCCGAACGGCCTGGCCGCCCTGGAGACCGTGGGCCTGCGCGCCGCGGTCGAAGCCGTCGGCAATCCGCTGCACGCCATGGTCATGGAGAAGGGCAGCGGCAGAACCCTGATGCGCGTGCCCGCGCTGCCGAACCTGCCGCTGAGTCGCGTCGTGTACCGCGCCGACCTCTTCGACGCCATTCGCGCCGGGGCCAAGGAGCAGGGCGTCACTGTCCACGACGGCAAGCGCCTGGTCGGCGTCGAGGAGCACTCCGACGGCATCACGGCCCGCTTCGACGACGGCACCACCGCCACCGCCGACGTGCTGATCGGCGCCGACGGCATCCGCTCCACCGTCCGCACCCTCATCGACCCGGACGCGCCGGTCCCGGAGTACACCGGCCTGATGAGCTTCGGCTTCGGCGACCTCACCGGCGCCTTCGTCCCCGGCGACATCGACGAGATGCGCTTCGCCTTCGGCAAGCACTCCTTCTACGGCTACTGGACCCAGCCGGACGGATCAGAGGTCTTCTTCAGCAATCACCCGCAGGAGGTGCCGATGACGCTGGCCGAGGCGCGCGCCGTGCCGAAGTCCGAGTGGCTGGCCGAGCTCCGCGCGGCGCATGCCGCTGACCGGCCCGGTAACCGCCTGTTCCAGGGCGCCACCGAGGATGAGATGGTGCTCACCGGCCCGATGGAGCGCATGCCGAGGCTGCCGCACTGGTCGCGCGGCCGGATGGTGCTGGTCGGCGACGCGGCGCATGCGCCGTCGTCGAGCTCCGGCCAGGGTGCGTCGCTGGCGCTGGAGAGCGCGATCGAATTGGCGCGGTGCCTGCGGGACATCGACGATCTGCCGGCGGCGCTCGGCAAGTACGAAAGCCTGCGGCGGCCGCGGGTGGAGGCGATTTCGGAGCAGGCGGTGAAGACGAACAACGGCAAGACCGCCGGGCCGGTCGCGAAGGTCGTGTTCGGCTTGATGATGCCGATCGCGACCCGCACTTTCCTGAAGCCCGAGAAGATGTTCGGGCCGGTGCACCGGTTCCGGGTCGAGTGGGACGAGACTGTGACCGTGTGACGGCGCCCGGATGCTTCCGTGGAGGCGAAAGCAAACCGGGCCGAGTGCCATGAAAGGCACCGGCCCGGTTCTTGTGCGCTTAGTTCACAATCGCAGTTCTTTGAGAAGCGCTAGCCCCTCAGAACGCCGAGAGCCCGTTCGGCGTCCCCAACCCCGTCGGCCCGTCGTACCCGACCACCGCGTTGCACTGGTAGTCGCCACCACAGTCCTGGAAGATCCCGTTCGAGCCGCCGACCACGTCGTTCAGCCCCGCCTGCGCGGACGGTGCGTAGAAAGCCGAGGCGTCGGAGTACTTCGCCGGGTTGCCGGCCAGGGCGATGACGCCGGCGATGAACGGCGAGGACGCGCTGGTGCCGCCGACGACGCTCCACCCCGAGGGCAGGCCCTGCAGGTCGGCGGTGTCGGTGACGTAGATCGCCGGGCCGGTCTGGGGGTCGGCGTCGGCGGAGACGTCGGCGACCATGCGGCCGGGGCAGTTCGGGTCGGTCTGCCAGGTCGGCTTGTCGACCCAGGCCGAGCAGCCGCTGCTGGCGCCGTACCACGCCGTCTCGCTCCAGCCGCGGGCGTTCGTCGCCTTGGTCAGCGAGGTGCCGCCGACCGAGACGACCGAGGAGAACACAGCCGGCTCGGCCGGGATGCCGTAGCCGCTGTCGCCGGAGGACGCCACGATCGCGGTGCCCGGGTGCGTGTAGTAGGCGGCGTCGCCCGGGGTGAGGCTGGACTCGGTCGCGCCGTAGCTGTTCGACACCTCAGTGGCGCCGAGCTTGACCGCGGTGTCCACCGACAGGCCGAGGTCGGTGCCGCTGGGCTGGTCGGCCTCCACCAGCAGGATCTTGCACTGCGGGCACGCCGCCGAGACCATGTCCAGGTCCAGCGCCTCCTCCACGCCCCAGCCGACGTCGGCCGGGAGCGGGGTGGCCGCGCCGCGCTCGTTCACCTTGGTGAAGCAGCCGTTCGCGGTGGTGCACGCGGGCAGGCCGTAGGTGGTGCGGTAGACCGCGAGGTCGGCCTCGGCCGTGGGGTCGTCCCCGGCGTCGACGATCGCAACGGTCTGATTCGCCCCGCCAGTGGTCGGCAGGTTGTACGCGGAGTGCAGGTCCGCCGGGCCGAAGCCGGCCGGAGCCGGAGTGGCCGCGGCCACCCGGCCGGCGGTGCCGGCGGTGCGGCCGATGTGCGCGGGCTCGTGCACGTCGGTGCGGATCTGCGCGAAGCAGCGGTCGAAGCCGGGCTTCGCCGCGCCGCAGACGTTCTTCACGTTGCTCGCGGCCGCGGAGTGTGCGGCGCCGGCGGCGTTCGCCGGGGCGACCGCCGTCGCGATCGTGCCGATCGCCAGCGCGGCGGCCCCGAGGACGCCCAGCACCCGGTGGTTAGCTATTCGACTCATAACCCTGATTCCCCTCAGCCGGTGGTGTAGGCGTTGGCGACGGTCTGCGTGATGGACCCGCCGAGCGCGTCGGTGGCGGTCACCTTCAGCCAGGGCGTGCTGCCCTTGGCGCCGTTCTTCCACAGCGCGACGAAGTGGTTCTGGCCGGCCGGGATCACCGAGGCCGGGGTCCAGGTCGCACCCTTGTCGTAGGACACTGAGACGGTGGCGCCGGTGGCCGCGGCGTTCGAGCCGGCCCCGTTGTAGGACTGGTGGCCCACGGTCAGCAGCAGCGCCGCCACCGGGCCGTGGGTGGAGTTGGTGGCGTCGGTGGCCAGCTGGTAGTTCAGGTTGATCACCGGCAGGATCGAGCACGCCGCGGTGCCGGTGCCCTGCGCCTGGCAGAAGTCACCGCTGGGCAGCGTCCACTTCGGGTCCGGCGTCGGGGTGTAGGGCACGGTGACGTCGGTGTGCGTGGCCGTGGACTGCGTGATCGGGAACTGGCTTAGGTCCAGGTCGAACACCATGCGGTACTTGCCCGCGGTCTGCGCCTGGCCGGTGAGCTCGGCGCCGGAGGTGTTGTCCTGGGAGAAGACCTGGTTGCCGTCGCGGTAGATGCTCAGGTGGCCGGTCGCCGGGCCGAACAGCTGCGCGTCGGTGTCCGGGTTGCCGTCCACGACCGGGTTCAGGCTCAGGTCGACGGTGCCGCCGTCAGCGCAGGAGCGGCAGCCGGTCGGGTCGTTGTACTGCCCGACCTGCGCGGTCAGCGGCCCGTGGCCCCAGGTCCGCCACACCTCGGTCTTGCCCTGGTAGAGCGGGCCGTCCTGGCCCAGCAGCAGCGAGCCGGGGAAGCCGTTCGTGGGTCCGGGCAGCGAGGTGATGAAGTCGCCCAGCCACGACTGGTCGCCGACCGGCTGGCCGATGTACGTGGTCAGATGCTCCGGCACCGGGATGACGTGCCCGATCTGGAACCCGCCGACCTCCGGCGAGAACGCGCCCATCATGAACTCGCCCTGGCGGGCCGACTCGCCGGCGTCGGTGTCGACCGCGTTGTGCAGCGTGGTCAGCTTCGAGGCGTCGACCGCGTAGGACTGGTTCGCGTCGATGTGGTCGGCGGCCGGGAACATCGCGTCGTAGCGGTACGGGTCGCCGCTCGTCCCGGCCGGGCTCTCGCCGCCCCAGGCCTGCAGCTGGAACGAGAACTTCCCGGCCGGCGCCGTGCCGGTCGGGCTGAGGAAGGTCGGCCCGCCGTTGTTGGCGACGCCCAGGGACGCGGTCACGCCCTTGGCGTCGGTCGAGACGAAGTTCTGGTCGCTGAAGTCGGCGACGGCCGGCTTCGGCGTCGTCACCGTGGTCTGCACGGTCGCCGTGCGCTCGTCGGTGTTCAGCGTGCTGACGCCGCCGGCGGCGACGGTCACGTCGAGCTGCGTGACGATGTGCAGGGTCGAGATCTGGGTGGTGGTGTCGAAGGTGCTGAAGATGGTGATCGCCGAGTAGTGCCCGGCCGGCACCGCGACCCGGGCGACGCCGCCGGCCACCGGGATCGGCTGGTCGAACTTGGTGATGTCGTCGGTGTTGGTCAGGAACGTCGAGGCGTCCGCGGCCTTCCCGTCCAGCCCGAGCGCGTTGACCTGCAGGATGCTCAGCGGGTAGTACGGCGTCGCGGCCGGCGCGGCGGCGCTGCTCAGCGCCGGCACCTGATACTGCGTCAGCTGTGCCGGATGGGCCAGGACCGAGTCGGGGATGACGTAGGTGTGGTGCGCGTCCGGCGCGTAGCGCACGGCCGGGACGGTGCGGCCGTCGGGGGACTCCACGACGATGGTCGCGGCCGGGCCGCTGCCGGAGACCAGGACGCGGTCGCCGTTGGGCAGCAGGGTGCTCTGCACCGCGGCCAGGTTCGGGTTCGGGGACGTCGGGCCGGCGGCGGCGGTCGGCGGCGCGGTCGCCGCGGCGGCTCCGGCGGCGGTGGCCAGCCCCAGGGCCAGGGCCGCCGCCAGGGTCGGGACACGGCGGGTACGTGCTAGCACAAGCGGTTCCTCCAGATCGTCGGACGGCTCCGGCGCGCGGATTCGGGCACCACGCGCGGCGCCTTGTGCTCTCGCGAACTATCGACGACACGGAGGTGTGATCGGGTTGTAAGTGTCCTGAAATTCGTTCACTGATTTAAAGGATTCGAGACGGTCTCTGCGGAAATCCCGGGCGCGGCATACGGCGGAGTCGCTACCGTGCAGCGGTGACTTCCGACGCGTCGGCCGCTGCCGACCCCCTGACAACCGCTGAAGATCTCCTGGCCGGCGGGGACATAGCCGCGGTGATCCGGCACCTGCGCGTCGAGGGCGACGCGCTGCTCCTGCCGGACTTCGTGCGGGTCCTGCGCGACGCCGCGCGCGGCATGGGGTTCGAGGAGATGGTGGCCGCCGCCGAGCGGGTGCTCGCGGCCCTGGCCCCGGCCGACGTGGCCGCTGCCGAAGCGGCCGAGGCCGACGCGCCCGGAACCGAGGAGCAGGCCCTCGCGCTCTACGAGTTCGGCTACGAGTGCGTCGAGCACGGCATCGCGTACCTGGCGGTCCGGCCGCTGCGCGAGGCCGCCGAGCGCGAGCCCGGCGTCATCCAGATCCGCACCGAGCTGGCCGCGGCCTGCGAGCGGTCCTGGCAGCACCGCGAGGCGATCGCCGCGCTGCGCGGCTTCGACGGCGAACTGCCCTGGCTGGCGCGCTACCAGGTGGCGTTCAATGCGCTGCTGGCCGGCGATCTGCCCACCGCCGAGCAGGAGTTCGCCGCGCTGCCCGAACCCGAGGGCGAGGACCGCAAGGAGCTCGGGCTGCTGCGCGAGAAGGTGCGCGCGATGCTGGTCCGGGCGGCTGCGGCCGCGACCGTGTCGGCCGGTGCCGGCGGCAGCGACGGCGCTGGCGGCAGCGACGGCGGCGGGCTCGGGCCGAAGGACCTGCGCGGCTGGCAGTTCGCGCTCACCGGCGGCGTCCTGCTGACCGTCTCGCCCTACGGCTACGACGCCGGCATGACCGGCCGCTGGGCCATGGTCGGCGACTCCTACCAGGCCTGCGCCGAGGCGCTGCGCCGGCTCGGCGTGGTGCTGGCGGCGCGGGGCCTGAAGCCGCAGACCGTCTCGCTGCTGCCGGACCGGGACAGCGAGATCATCGGCCTGGCCGCGGCCCGGTACTTCGACCTGCCGGCCGTGCCGTTCGAGCCGGACCGCACCGACACCCTGGTCGTCGCCTACGACCTCAACGCCGCTGAGCCGCAGATCCTGGCCGCGCTGCGGGAGCGCGAGCCGGGCCAGATCCTGTTCGAGCGCGCCACCGACTGGACCGATCCGCCGCTGGCCGCCGCCGACGTGATCGGCTTCCTGCGCCAGGCGGTGCGCGAGCCGTGGGGGTCCGCCTTCCGCATGGTCGACGGCGAGGTGGTCGAGACCGAGCCCGACGCGCGGCCGGCCGAGGAGATCGCCGCCGAACTGGCCGGCACGGAGCCGGTCGACGACGCCGGCGACGGGCAGACGCCGCCGGATCCGGACGCGGTGCTGGAGGCGTTCGTCTCAGCGGTCGGCGACAGCTGGCTGAGCGCGCGCCGGGAGTACGTCGGCTCGCCGGGGCCGGTGCCGAGCTCGCGGTTCCTCTGATCCGGCCGCACTGATCCCGGACAGCGAGAAGCCCGGCCACTCCTCGCCTCAGGTGGCCGGGCGGTCCGAGGGTTCCGGTCAGCTCTTCTTGGAGCTGCTGGAACTGGACGGGTGCTTCGTCGACGAGCTGCTGGCGGCGGGCGTCGACGTCGCGCTGACGGTCTCGGCGAACGCGCTCGAGTACGCGCTCTCCGGCCCCTCCCGGTCCTGCGGATGCAGGATGCGCAGGTTGTAGGACCCGGCCGTCTCCATCTTCACCGGGAAGGAGAACTTGTTGCTCTTGTCGGTGAAAGCCGTGTAGGCCAGCGTGCTCCAGGCCGGGGAGGCGTTCGCCGAGGTCGGTGTCTGCTGCCGCTGCAGCCGGATCTTCGTGCCCGGCTTCGCGCCCTTGACCTCGCCGGAGACCGTGAACACGGTGTCGTCGGCGGGCTTGCCGTTGTCGGACTTCGCGGTGATCGTGATGGTCGCCGCCGAAGAAGAACCCGAAGGGCTGGGTGTGGCGGCCGGCGCGGCCGCCGGAACCGGCGCCGGCATGGCAGCGGCGGCGACCGGCCCGGAGTTCGCCGAGCCCGCCGAGTCCGCCGACGAGCCGAGGGTCGAGACCGCGACGCCGCCGAGCGCCAGGGCGCCGACGGCCGCGGTCACCACGGCCCCCTGCTTCTTCTGCTTGGAGGTGAGTGCCATGGCTCGATCTCACGCCCGCCGATCCCGGGCCGCACGCGGCGCGGTCCGAATGGGGGATCGCGCCGCGGGCTCGGATGTCAGGCGGTTGTGATCGACCGTCAGTTCTCTTTCCGGAATGTTTCCGGCAGGGCCTCGATCTCCACGACCGCCTGGTCCGGGTCGGCCCCGAACGCGGTCCGGTCGCCGTCGTACCCGAAGGCGTCCAGACGTTCGACTGGCGGTGCACCGTGTCGCCGATCCGCACTCCCGGCACCCGAATATCCGTTCTTCCGGCGGGTGGTACAAAACTGATGAACCACCGCAACTACGGACGAATACTAATGAACAAGAAATCCGCCGAGAATCCCAAAACCCTTCGTTTCCATCCGGACGGGATCCAGAACCAGCGGACCCAGTTCTACTAAAAGGTGGCCACGCTGACCGAAGCCATGGTCCCCATCTGCGAAACTGGAGCCCATGAACGCCACCGAAGCCGGCCACCCGCGGGTCAGCAGGGTATTGGTCGAGCGCTACCTCGACCGGCTGCGGCGCCGGCGCCGGTGGCGGCGGCTCTCGGTGACGATCACCGTCTTCCTCGCGCTGCTGACCCTGACCGGGTACTCGATCCTGTGGCACACCAAGGTCTTCGACGTCCGGTCCACGTCCGTCTCCGGCGTCAAAGTGCTGACCAGACAACAGATCCTGGCCGCCGCCGCGATCCCCGCGCACACCCCGGTCGCCTCGGTGGACACCTCGGCGGTCAAGGCGCGGCTGATGGCGCTCCCGCGGGTGAAGGACGCGTGGGTGGAGCGCTCGCTGCCGCACACGATCGACATCAACGTCGTGGAGCGGACCCCGGCCGCGGCGTTGCCGCAGGCCGACGGATCCTTCCAGATCGTGGACGCGGACGGCGTGGCCTTCGACACAGCCGCCACCGCCTCGGCGATCCCGGCGCACATCCCGGTCATCCACCTGGAGCAGTTCGCCGATCCGGCGGTGAAGGACCGCGCGAGCACCGTGGCCGGGGCGCTCGCGGCTCTGCGGGCCCTGCCGGCCCCGGTGCGCTCCCGGGTGCTCACCGTCTCGGCGACCGGGCCTTACGCCATCACCGTGACGTTGAGTCCGTCCAAGGCCAAACAGAAATCGGTGACGGTTCTGTGGGGCGGACCGGACCAGCCGGATCTCAAGGCACGGATACTGGCCGCGCTGATCGGGAATGGCGCGGCGCACTATGACGTGAGTGCTCCGGCGGCTCCGGCGTATTCGTGAGCGTTCGAATCCCGGCCCGCCGATCGGCTAAGATCTGGCGGGCTATCGAACAACATACGTATTCCCCTCATCGGATCCACACGGATCAGGCGGGGTCGTCGGACAACGCTGAGAAGTAAAACCTGCCGACAGTTTCGGCGTGTTCGTTGAACCTCACAGGTCGCGGGACCTAATGTCCTGTAAAGACTTCACAGTCGCACGACCCCGCCGTGTCCCCGGCCGGTGTGGGCGGGACTAAGGTGATCAACAAGATTACCGGATACCACGGAGAGGCCGTCGGACGTGGCAGCACCGCAGAATTACCTGGCCGTCATCAAGGTCGCCGGCATCGGCGGCGGCGGCGTGAACGCCATCAACCGGATGATCGAGGTCGGTCTGAAGGGCGTCGAGTTCATCGCCGTCAACACCGACGCCCAGGCTCTGCTGATGAGTGACGCCGACGTCAAGCTGGACGTCGGCCGCGAGCTCACCCGCGGACTCGGTGCCGGCGCCAACCCCGATGTGGGCCGCAAGGCGGCCGAGGACCACGCCGAGGAGATCGAGGAGGTCCTCAAGGGCGCGGACATGGTGTTCGTCACCGCCGGCGAGGGCGGCGGCACGGGCACCGGCGGGGCCCCGGTGGTGGCCCGGATCGCCCGCGAGCTCGGCGCGCTGACCATCGGTGTGGTGACCCGGCCGTTCACCTTCGAGGGCCGGCGCCGGGCGAACCAGGCCGAGGACGGCATCGCGGCGCTGCGCGAGGAAGTCGACACCCTGATCGTCATCCCCAATGACCGGCTGCTGTCCATCTCGGACAAGAACGTCTCGGTGCTGGACGCGTTCAAGGCCGCCGACCAGGTGCTGCTCTCCGGTGTCCAGGGCATCACCGACCTGATCACCACCCCGGGCCTGATCAACCTGGACTTCGCCGACGTGAAGTCGGTGATGAGCGAGGCCGGCTCGGCGCTGATGGGCATCGGCTCGGCCCGCGGCGACGACCGCGCGGTGGCCGCGGCCGAGATGGCGATCTCCTCGCCGCTGCTGGAGGCCTCCATCGACGGCGCCCGCGGCGTGCTGCTGAGCATCTCCGGCGGCTCCGACCTCGGCCTGTTCGAGATCAACGAGGCGGCGCAGCTGGTCAGCGAGGCCGCGCACCCCGAGGCGAACATCATCTTCGGCGCGGTCATCGACGACGGCCTGGGCGACGAGGTCCGGGTCACGGTCATCGCGGCCGGCTTCGACGGCGGCGAGCCGGCCAAGCGCCGCAGCACCGGGCACGCCGCGGCGAACTCCCCGTTCCGGGACGAGACCAGCGTCCGCGACGGCATGCGCGAGCAGGTGCTGGGCACGCTGCCCAAGCCGACGGACAACATCCCGCTCCCGGCGCACGACCCGATGGCCGACACGCAGAACGTCCCGGTCATCCCGGTGCAGCCGGCGCCGTCGGCGGCCGACGAGCTCGACATCCCCGACTTCCTGAAGTAGGAGCGGGTTCTTCCGTGGCGATATGGCAGCACACCGGTCCGGAGGGTGAGGGCGGCACGGCCCGCTTCGCCTTCTCCGACCGCTGGGGCGGGGTCTCCAAGGCCCCTTACACCGCGACCAACCTCGGCGGGCACGTCGGCGACGACCCCGAGGCGGTCGCCGCCAACCGTTCCCTGGTGGCCTTCGAGCTGGGGTTCACCGACCCCGGGAACGTCGTGTACATGAACCAGATCCACGGCGCGGACGTGGCCTACGCCGCCGCGCAGTGGCAGGGCCGGGCCCCGGACGTGGACGCGCTGGTCACCGACCGCCGGCACCTGGCGCTGGCGGTGCTGGTCGCGGACTGCGTGCCGGTGCTGCTGGCCGACGCCCAGGCCGGGGTGGTCGCCGGGGCGCACGCCGGGCGTCCGGGGATGAAGGCCGGGGTGGTCCCGGCCGCGATCGAGCGCATGGTCTCCCTCGGCGCCGTGCCGGAGCGGATCATCGCGGTCACCGGGCCCTCGGTGTGCGGGCTCTGCTACGAGGTGCCCGAACGGATGCGCGCGGACGTGGCCGAGAAGGTGCCGGCCAGCTACACGGTGACCCGGCAGGGGACGCCGGGCCTGGACGTCGCCGAGGGCGTGTGGGCGCAGCTGGAGGCGGCCGGGATCGACCTGAAGACGTCGGTGCGGCTGCGGGTGTGCACGCAGGAGTCCGAGGACTATTACTCCTTCCGCGGCGAGGGCACGACCGGCCGGTTCGCCGGGTTCGTCTGGCTGGACTGAACGATGCCCGACCGTGAAACGGAGATTTCCGAACGACGAGTACAGATCGCCGAGAATCTGGCCGCGGTGCGCGAGGACATCGCCGCCGCGGCCCGCAAGGCGAACCGCGACCCTTCCGAGGTTTCCCTGATCGCGGTGACCAAGACCTACCCGGCCTCCGACGTCCGGATCCTGGCCGGACTCGGGGTCCTGGACGTCGGCGAGAACCGGGACCAGGAAGCCGCGCCGAAGGCCCGGGAGACCGCGGGCCTGGGTCTGCGGTGGCACTTCATCGGCCAGCTGCAGACCAACAAGGCCGCCTCAGTGGCCGAGTACGCCTCCTTCGTGCACTCGGTGGACCGCCTCCGGCTGGTCGGCGCGCTGTCCAAGGGAGCTGTCCGGTATGACAAAGGATTGACATGTTTGGTGCAGGTCGACCTGGGTAACGCAGAGCCCATGGATGACAACGCGGCTCGGGGCGGAGTGGTTCCCGCACAGGTGCCGGAACTGGCTGACGCGATCGCCGCGGCGCCCGGTTTGAGGCTCGGGGGACTGATGGCTGTGGCACCTCTGGGAGCCGAGCCGGGACCGGCCTTCGAGCGGTTGTCCTTGCTGGCTATGCGGTTGCGGTCGACACACCCTTCGGCCACCATGATCTCGGCGGGGATGAGTGGGGATCTGGGCGAAGCGGTGGCGGCGGGCGCGACACACGTCCGCATCGGCAGCGCGATACTCGGTATCAGACGGTGATTCCGGTAACGTCGCATCTATCGAACATCGGATACGACGACCGCACGTCTGCGCCACACATCATCGACCGCGATCGGGAAACCTGCGCGGCACCTTTTTTCGTTGACAGTTGCAAGACAGCCGTAACAGGCCCAGTCCGGAGGCGAACACCATGGCCGGCATGATGCGCAGAGCAGCGGTCTACCTCGGGCTCACTGACGAACAGCGGTTCGAGGACGAGCGGTACTACGACGACTACGAGGACGAGTACGAGACGGAGCCCGCCGAGCCCGCGGCGGCCCCGGACACCGCGCACCGCGAGCCGGAAGCGGCTAGCGGCGGCGCGCTCGTCGTCGCGCAGAACGACCGCCGCGCTTTCGCGGCGCCTTCCAATGTCACGGTGATGCCGGACCGCTCCGAGCGGTCCTCGCGAGCCGACCGAGCCGAGAGAGGTGGACCGGTGATGTACAGCGTCCCGACGGACCGGTCGGCGGACCGCGAATCGTCCTACCGCATCACGACGCTGCATCCGCGCACCTACAACGAGGCGCGCACGATCGGCGAGCACTTCCGGGAGGGCGTCCCGGTGATCATGAACCTGACCGAGATGGAGGACGCCGACGCCAAGCGCCTGGTGGACTTCGCGGCCGGGCTGATCTTCGGCCTGCGCGGGAACATGGAGCGGGTGACGCAGAAGGTGTTCCTGCTGTCGCCTGCTAATGTCGATGTGACGGCCGAGGACAAGGCCCGGATCGCCGAGGGCGGCTTCTTCAACCAGAGCTGACGCCGCCGGCCTTTGGCGGTCAGACTTCGGGTCCGGCGGCGTCCCGTGGCGGTGAGATGAACCGCACGCGGCGGGGCGCCGGCGTAGGTGGGAAGGGGAGTGCGCTATGAGCGTTGTGGGGGCGTTGCTCCTGTGGGTGCTCTACCTCTTCGCGCTGTGCTTGATCATCCGCCTGATCATCGGCTGGGTTTTGGTATTCGCCCGGTCATGGGAGCCGCGTGGTGTCATGCTGGTCGTCGTGGAGACGGCGTACACGGTCACAGATCCCCCTCTGAAGCTGTTGCGGCGGTACATCCCGCCGTTGCGGCTCGGCGGGATGGGGTTTGACGTGGCGTTCATGATCCTCGTGATCATCGTCTTACTGCTGATCCGGGTCGCGGCTACGCTGTGACCGGGTAATGTCTGTGCGAATGCCGACGACCACGCCACGCCTGAGGTGAATGAAAGATGCCGTTGACTCCCGAGGACGTCCACAACAAGCAGTTCACGACCGTACGCCTGCGTGAGGGCTACGACGAGGAAGAGGTGGACGCCTTCCTCGACGAGGTCGAGGCCGAGCTGACCCGCTTGATCCGCGAGAACGAGGAGCTGCGGGCCAAGCTGGCCGCCGCCACCCGTGCCGCGGCCAGCGCCGCCGCCGCGCCCGTGCCGATGCGGCGGGAGCCGACCCCGATACCCGCGCCCGCGCCTCCGCAGCCGGCGCTTCCGGCTCCGCTGCCCGCGCCCCTGCCGGTGCCGCAGGCCCCGCAGTTCCAGGCCCCCGGCGGCGACTCCGCGGCCCGCGTCCTGGCCCTGGCCCAGCAGACCGCCGACCAGGCGATCGCCGAGGCCCGCAACGAGGCCAACAAGATCGTCGGCGAGGCCCGCGGCCGGGCCGACGGCCTGGAGCGCGAGGCGCGCGGCAAGGCCGACGCCCTGGAGCGGGACGCGCAGGAGAAGCACCGCGTCGCGATGGGCTCGCTGGAGACCGCCCGCGCGGCCCTGGAGCGCAAGGTCGACGACCTGCGCGCCTTCGAGCGCGAGTACCGGCAGCGGCTCAAGTCGTACCTGGACGGCCAGATGCGCCAGCTGGAGGCCTCCGGCGGCGACGACAACATCGCCTCCAACATGGGCTCCTCGATGGGCGGCCGTCCGCAGCTGAGCTCCACCGGCCTGTCGGCCCCGCCGCCGGCCCCCTCGGCGCCGCCGATGCCGATGCAGGCCTCGCTGCCCCCGGGCATGCCGCCGGCGCCGTCGCCGGTCGGCGCGGGTCTGAACGGTGGCACGGGCTCGTTCCAGAGCGGCTCGACCGGCTCCTTCCAGGGCGGCTCGACCGGCTCCTTCCAGAGCCAGGGCAACAACGGCACCAACGCCGCGGCGCTGACGCAGACCATGGCGCCGATCCGCCCGCAGATGCCGGCCCCGATGCCGCCGCAGTCGATGGGCGGCGGGCAGCAGCCGCCGTTCATGGGCCAGGGCAACGGTCTGGGCCAGCCCTCGGTGCCCTCGCAGCCCTCCCCGATGCGCGGCTTCCTCATCGACGAGGACCCCGACGCCTGACGGCCTGATCGCAGGCCGCCCGGGCCCACCGGGTGTACCACCCGCACTCACACAATGACGTGGCGTCACAAGCCCCGCCTCCCGATGGGGAGGCGGGGCTCGGCGTTTGCCGGGAGTTGGCTCAGCGTTGGTAGGGAGTTTCCCTTAGGGGTCGCCTCCGGCGTGGCTCGGGCCAGGCTGGCTCAGTCCAGGCCGAGCGAGAACGCCGCCTCCAGGTCCATGGCGCTGTAGGTCCGGAACGACACGTGCGTGACCGTGTGGCTGACCCCGGCCACCTTGTTCACGCCGCCCGGGATCACGTCGGCGAGCTGTTCGTGCTCGCGCACCCGGACCATGGCGATCAGGTCGTACTCGCCGGTGACCGAGTACACCTCGCTGACGCCCGGCAGCTGGGAGATCTTCTCGGCGACCTCGGGGATGGCGTCCACGTCGGACTTGATGAGGACGATGGCAGTGATCACAGCGGCTCCTTCTGGCGGGACTCTCCCGGGACTCCTTTAGCGATGGTATTGGCCGTAGGGATCCTCCGGGTCGGCAGAGCGGTAGTCCGGCGCCAGAGGGGGCGGCGCGGGAGGGGTGTCGGCGGCGGGGAGATGCGCTGGGTCGCTGGGTCCTCGGCCGATGACCAGTGCCACATACAGCAGACCCAGGACGAAGCCCGAGACGTGGGCGAAGTAGGCGACGTCCGTGGAGCCGGCCACTCCGATCGTCTGCTGGAACTCCGGCAGTTGCATCACGAACCAGAACCCCAGGACGAGCCATGCCGGTACCCGTATAGGCAGGAACCACAGGAACGGCACCAGGAGTGTCACCTTTGCCTGGGGGAACAGGTATACGTACGCCCCCAATACCGCCGCGATCGCTCCCGAGGCTCCGACCAGCGGCCCGGTGGCCGTCGGGTTCGCCCAGGCGAAGGCGTACGTGCTCGCCGCGCCGCCGATGACATAGAACGCCAGGAAGTGGAAGCGCCCCAGAACGTCTTCGACGTTGTTCCCGAAGATGTACAGGAAGAGCATGTTCCCCAGAAGGTGGATCCAGCCGGCGTGCACGAACATGGCGGTGAACACCGGCCAGACCGGATTCCCGTGGCCGTTCAGCAGCTGCGCCGGGATCGCGCCGTAGTGGTACAGGTATGCGTTCTCCCTGGCCTTTCGTGCCGCGTCCGGGTTCATGCCGGCGAACGCGATCGGCCCGGAAAGGAACACCACGACGTTCGCGATGATCAGACCGTAGGTGACGAAGGGCGCCCGGGACACCGGGTTCTTGTCGTGAATGGGGATCACCACTGTTGCATCATGGCCCATCACCGTGCGCGCGGGAGATCCGAAACGCGGCGCGCAGGGCCTACCTTTAAGGGAGAGCTTGGTGTGGACGCATAAGCGCGGCCGATAAGGTCGGCGGATCAGGAACGATGTCCGGAGGACTCTCCGGCTAGGCGAGGGAGTGGGGCGACGTGAGCTCACCGGAGGGCGAACGTCTCACGATCACACTGCCGGACTCGGTCCGGCAGCGGGTCGTGGAGATCGCCTCCGAGGCGCTGGGCAAGCTCCCGGCCGCCGACGTGCCGGCCCCGCTGCGTCCGTTCGCCAAGTTCGCCCCCGCCAAACGCGCCAAAGCCGCGGCGATCCCCATGGCCGCGGCTCTGGAGGGCGACGGAGTGTTCCGCGCCCGGGTCGCCGAACGGGTGCGCGAAAGCTCTCCTGACCTGTCCGACTCCCTGTACGCCGGGGTGGTACCGGCCGCCGCGGACCCGCACGAGGTCGCGGCGGTTGCTTATGTGCTGCGTCCGCACGGCTGGACCGGGATCGTTAAGGACGCTCTGGAGGCGGTTACCCAGGGGGCGCGGTTAGCCGCTGGAGAGGCTGCCGAGAACGAAGTCGCGCGGCTCTCTGCAGAACTCGCAGAGGTGCAGGAGACGGCGCGCTTGGCGGCGGACGGACTGAGAGCCGCTCAGGAGGAGGCCCGCCGCGAGGGCGACCAGTTGCGCCGCAAGGTGCGGCAGCTGGAAGCCGACATGCGGCGCGCTCAGGCGGCCGCGCGGGCTGCGGAGACAGTGCTGGAAGCCGAACGCGCCTCCGCGGCTTCTGCCGCGTCGGCCTCAGAGGCCGAACTAAGGCGCCTGCGGACGCGTCTGACGGCCGCGGAGTCCGCGTTGGACACAGCGCGGCGTTCGGCCCGTTCAGGGCGCTCTGAAGGGGACATGCGCCTGCGGCTGCTTCTGGACACGGTGACCGGGGCGGTGAAGGGCATAGAGCGCGAGTTGGCGCTGCCGCCGACCGAGGCGCGTCCGGCGGACACGGTCGGGGCGGCGTCTCCAGACTCTGTAGCGCCCTCTGACATGTCCATGCAGGGGCGCGCTAAGGACGATCCCGCACTGTTGGACCAGTACTTGGCTCTGCCGATGGTGCACCTGGTGGTCGACGGATACAACGTCACCAAGACCGGCTACCCGACGCTGTCGCTGGCCGAGCAGCGGGTGCGGCTGGTCGGCGGGCTGGCGGCGCTGGCCGCGCGGACCGGGGCCGAGGTGACGTGCGTCTTCGACGGCGCGGCGCTGGACGGGCCGGTGCGGCTCACGCAGCCGCGCGGCGTGCGCGTGCTGTTCTCCGCGCCGGGGGAGATCGCCGACGAGCTGATCCGGAGGCTGGTGGCCGCCGAGCCGGCCGGGCGGCCGGTGGTGGTGGTGTCCTCGGACCGCGAGGTGGCCGAGGGGGTGCGGCGCTCGGGGGCGCGGCCGGTGCCGGCGTCGATGCTGCTCAACAGGCTCGCGCGGTCCTGACGTCGATTTTGTCGGAGATGTCCCTTCTCTGATCCGCTCACCTATTTGAGTGGTAGATCCTTGCTCATCAGTGTCTGGTGGGTTTAGGTTCGTGCGCTGTTCTGCCGGTAATGTCCGGCGTTCCCTGATGCGGAGGTCATCACAGAATGGCGCATCACAGTACGAAGCGATTAAAGAGGCACCGCGCCACGGCCCTGCCCACCCGGGGCCGCACCGTCGCCGCCGCGGCGCTGACCGCCGTGGCCGCCGCCGCGGGCGTGGTCGGCACGGCCGCCGCCGCCCCGGTACCGGGGCCGCCGTCCGGCGGCCCGGACGGCGACCGCTCGACGGTGCAGCAGCAGACGGTGAAGGGCCAGATCGCCGCGCTGTACCGCCAGGCCGACCAGCTGACGCAGACCTACGACGCCGCGCAGGAGCAGGCCGGCAAGCTCACCCTGGCGGTCCAGCGCTCCCAGTCCGCACTCCAGGCGATGCAGGCCGACTACCAGCGCCAGCGCGCCACCCTCGGCAGCATCGCCGCCGAGCAGTACCGAGCCGGCGGCGTCGACGAAGAGCTGACCCTGATGCTCGCCGACCACCCGGACTCCTTCCTGAGCAACGAGGCCATGGCCACCCGCCTCTCCGACGAACAACGCCGCAAGATCGCCGAGGTGGTCGAGGAGCGCCGGCAGATCGTCCAACTCCAACACGCCGCCGCCGACCAACTCTCCGCCCTGGACGAGACCCGCACCGCCGCAGCCCAGTCCCGCACCCAGGTAACCCAGCAACTGCACAAGGCCCAAGCGCTCCTGAACACCCTCTCCGCCTCCCAGCGCGCAGCCGCGGCCCAAGCCGAACTCGGCGCCGACCCCACCTCCGCCTTCGCCGGCCAGCAAGTGGACCCCGCCACCATCGACCACACGCAGCCGGCCCCCTCCGACCGAGCCCGCGCGGCAATCGAAGCCGCCCTCGCCGACCTAGGCAAGCCCTACGTCTTCGGCGCCGAAGGCCCCGACGCCTTCGACTGCAGCGGCCTGATCCAGCAGGTCTGGCGCCAGGCGGGAGTGGAGCTGCCGCGCACCTCCTCGGAGCAGGCGCAGGCCGGCGAGCAGGTCCCGCTGTCCCAGATCCAGCCGGGCGACCTGGTGATCTACTACGCGGGGCGCAGCCACATCGGGATGTACGTGGGGGACGGCAAGATCATTCATGCTCCGCATCCGGGGGCCCAGGTGCGGATGGCTCCGCTGATGTCGATGCCGGTGAATACGGTGGTGCGGGTTTGAGGTCTCGCTGATCGGGACTGTCGCCGCTGAACTCTAAGCTTCGCGGATGGTCATGACGGCGCCTGGAGAGTCCCGCCGGGTGATCCGCTGGCGATCGCGGACTGGCATGCGGCGATGATGCTGGACGAGGGCCGGCTCGGGCGGCCGAGACTGGCGTTGTTCGAGGGTGCGAGCAGCTACGAGGCGTTGGCGGCGGCGCGGTGGGCGCCGTCCGAGGAGGACAACTTCCTGGCACACGTCCAGGTGCTGCGGACCTGGGAAGAGCGTTTCGGTGCGCGGGTCGTGGCGTTGAAGCGGGACACGCTCTACCTGAGCGTGGCTGCTCCTCCTGTCACCGACTCGCATTCGGTGTGATCCTCGCGTACTTTTCTGGCGGGAATGCGACACGTGAGGCTTGCTAGGAAAGCCCCTGCTATGCGCCGTGTGGCGGCTGATGAACCGCTCGGCTTCGTGGAGCGGCGGGAGGCGCCGCAGGTGCGCGGGTTTGGTGAGCGGGGGGTGGTGGCCGCTTTTGGCGGCGGCTTCATCTTCATGGGTGACGCCATGTTGGGCCGCGACCAGATCGGCCAGACGCATCACGACGTCTTCACCGAGTGGCAGAAGGGTACGAAGATGGCCGTCCGGCCGCTCGAGGTGCGCATGCCGCGTTGGCGAGGGCTGGGAGCGCGTGAGCCGCCGCGCCAAGCGTGCCTATGCGAAGTGAAGCGCGGCGGCTACCGGTTACTACGGGCGCTGATACAAACCGTCGATTCGGCCACGGGCCAGCACCGGTCCGGCGGACGCCAACACCTTGCGGGGCTGTGCTTCTTCTGCGCCGCCCTTGGAGCCGATGGCCAGCGGTTTGGCCAAAGCGAAGAGCTGGAAGACGTACCGATGCGGTCCGTGGCCCTTCGGCGGCGCCATCCCGATCCAGCCGCGTCCCGAGCTCGACCGCAGCAATCGTACGCCGCGACCAGGGCGTTCCGGCGAAAGCGCGCCGTGCGCCAAAGCGGTTACGGAAGGCTCGATCAGCGCGAGGCCGTGGATGTACGGCGTCGCCATCGGCGCATCAGGGTCCTCGATCACGAGCAACAACTCCGCCGTGCCCGACGGCACCGCCGACCACGCCAACGCCGGCGACAGCTCCTGGCCGCCGAGCCGCTTTCCGGCGTGGATCTGCGGGATCGGCTCTCCATCGGCGAAATCAGGGCTCGTCAATATAAGTGTGTCAGAGGACTGAAGACCCTCCGCGTCCCATGCCAGTTCCACTGTCCTACCTCCTCCGCAACCGAGCCAGTTCCTCCGTGGCGCCGACCTGCGATCGCTCGATGAACTGCAGTAGCACCCGCATCTCGTCGACAGTGAACTCGGCGAGATCGTCGTGCGACCGTGCCGTGAGCCCGTCGTAGTACGCCGCGATCCGCGCCAGCCCCTCGCTGGAGGCCTCGATCAGCACGCGCCGCCGGTCCTCGGGGTCGTCCGTGCGCGTGATGCAGCCGGCCGCGTCGAGTCGGTCGATCATCCGCGACACCGACCCCGGGGTCAGTCCGACCTCGCGCGCCAGCTCGGCGGCTGTCGCAGGGCCCTGCATGTGCAGTACGTGCAGGCAGTCCAGGTCGCTGGCGGTCACGCCCATCCGCTCCGCGATCACGCGGTTCAGCTGCGAGATGGTGTTCACCCAGCTCGGCAGCGCGGTCAGCACGCGCTGCTCGAGTTCGCGTCGTGTGGTACGCGCCATCAGCCGGCCCCCTCTTCGAGGTGGCTCAGCTTACGGAAAGATGTTGTGTGGCGCAATTATTGCGCCGAGAACTCAGTGTGCCGCGCACCAGTATTAAGCGGCAGAGCCGGCAGTAGCCGCAGGGCCGGCAGCAGCCGCAGGAGCGGCCGCAGCCCCCGGACCCGGCAAAGCATCGATGTCATCCGCGTGCATCGCCTCACCGCAGTGCGCGCACCGCAGCTCCACATGGCTGATCTCCCCGCACGCGTGATGCCGGTACAGCACCGGCGGCCCGGCCTCGCCGGCCAGCCACTTGTCGCCCCACGCCGTCATCAGCATCAGCAGGTCGACCAGCTCGGTCCCCTTCTGCGTCAGGTGGTACTCGTACCGCGGCCGCTGGTCGTACGGCCGTCGCTCCAGCACCCCCTGCTCGACGAGGTAGCCCAGCCGCTCGGTCAGCACCTTGCGGGAGATGCCCAGATCGGCCTGGATCTGGTCGAAGCGCCGCATTCCGACCCACACGTCCCGCAGGACCAGCGGTGACCAGGGCTCGCCGATCACGTCGAGCGTGCGGGCGACCGAGCACGCGGCCAGTTCCTCGCTGAAGTTCGTGCGCTGCATATGAACAGTTTAGCGCTCGGGGTTCCCTCAGGGAACCCAAAGTGCTACGGTTCACTCAACGACAGGGTCTCTTAAAGGAACTCCAGAGGGGAACACCGCCATGGGCAAGGTCTTCACCGCCCTCGCCGTCTCGGTCGACGGCTACATCACCGGCCGCGATCCCGGGCCCGGCCACGGTCTCGGCGATGGCGGGACGCTCTTCGACTGGTACTTCGACGGCGGCACGCAGAGCCGCGTGCTGCCCGCCTTCCACCTCAGCGAACCCAGCGCCCGGGTCTTCGACGAGGTCGCGGGGCGGCTCGGCGCGGTGGTCGTCGGCCGCACCACGTTCGAGGACTCCGACCGCTTCGGCGGCGGCAGCCCGCACGAGAACGTGCCGCTGGTCCTGCTCAGCCACCGGACCGACGGCGTCTCCGACCGCCAGACGGTGGTCACCACCGGTGTCGCGGACGCCGTCGCCGCCGCGAAGAAGCTCGCCGGCGGCAAGGACGTCGGCCTCATGGGCGGCGGCGTGACCACCGAGGCGCTGAAGGCCGGTGTGGTCGACGAGCTGATCCTGCACCAGGTGCCGATCCTGCTCGGCGCGGGCCGTCCCTTCTTCCGGGAACTGCCGAAGCACATCCGGCTGAACCTCGTCGAGGCCGTCCCGGCTCCCGGCGTCACCCACTTGCGATACGAGGTCCAGAAATGAAGCTCGACCCGGAAATCCGCAGCATCCTCGACGACGCCCCGCTGGTGCACCTCGCCACGGTCCTGCCCGACGGCGCCCCGCACTCGGTCACCATCTGGGCCGCCCCGCACGGCGACCGCATCGCGATCCTCACCGGCCCGGACAGCCTCAAGGCCCGCAACATCCGCCGCGACCCGCGGGTGGCGCTGTCGCTGACCCCGGCCGACGCCCCCAACACGCCGGTCGCCATCCGCGGCCGGGTGGTGGAGTGGGTCGAGGGTGACGCGGCCTGGGCGATCATCGACCCGATCGCGATGAAGTACATCGGCCAGCCCTACGACCACAGCATGGACCGCGTCGTCCTGCTCATCGAGCCCGAGCGGCAGACCGTGGGAGTGGGCTGACCCGGGTCACCAACCGAGGTCGCCCTCGCGATCGACGAACCGCCCCGACCCGGCCCCCGGCCCCTCGGTGGCGAGCGCGACGATCGCGTCGGTGCCCTCGGTCACCGTCTGGAAACCGCGGTTGTCGTTCAGATCCGTCGCCGTGTACCCGGGGTCGGCCGCGTTGATCCGGATGTCCGGCAGCGCCTTGGCGTACTGCGTGGTGAGCATCGTCAGCGCCGCCTTCGAAGCGCAGTACAGCGGTGCGATCACCTTCGACTCGACGCGCTCCGGATCATGCGTGAACGACAACGAACCCATCCCGCTGCTGACGTTGACGACCGCCGGGTCCGCCGACTCGCGCAGCAACGGCAGGAACGCCGAGATCGTCCGCACCGCCCCGGCCACGTTGGTGTCGAGCACGCCGAGCGCGTCGGCCCCGGTCAGCGAACCGGGATCGCCGAAGGGCCCGTGGATCCCGGCGTTGTTGATCAGCACGTCGATCCGGCCTTCGCGGCCTGCGACGTCCGCCGCCGCGGCCGTGACCGACGCGTCGTCGGTCACGTCGATGCGCACGAACCGCGCACCGAGCGCATCGGCCGCGACCTGGCCCGACTGAGGGTCCCGGGCACCGAGCAGCACCGTGTGGCCGAGCCCGATGAGGCGCCGGGCCGCCTCGTGGCCGAGTCCCTTGTTCGCCCCGGTGATGAAGATGATTGCCATGGCTTCATGATTCGCCCGCGGCGATGCGGCGGCCAGGATCAGCTCAACGGTAGGAACGGCAGTACCACCCTTGGGCAGGTCGCGCGGCTCGGCGGTGAGCGACTATGGAGTACGTGAGCACCTCACCGGCAGCCGACCTCGGCGCGACGATCCGCACCTGGCGCGACCGCCTGCCGCCCTCCGCGCTGGCGCTCCCGTCGGGCCGCGCACGCCGCGCCGCCGGCCTGCGCCGCGAAGAGCTCGCCGATCTGGCCGGGGTGTCCGTGGACTACCTGGTCCGGCTGGAGCAGGGCCGGGCCACGACGCCGTCGGCCCCGGTCGTGGCGTCCCTGGCACGCGCCCTGCAACTGACGGTCGCCGAACGCGACCACCTGTACCGTCTGGCGCACCTCGTCCCGCCGACCGACGACATGATCAGCGACCACATCCCGCCCGGCGTGCACCGCGTGCTCAGCCGCCTCGGGGACACCGCGGTCGCGGTGTTCGCCGCGGACTGGGAGCTGGTGTGGTGGAACCGGGGCTGGGCCGCGCTGCTCGGCGACCCGGCCGCGACCGCGCCCCGGCTGCGCAACTTCGCGCGCAGCAAGTTCCCGGTCGGCGCCGGGTCGGCACGCCTGGCGCACTGGCCGGTGCTCGAGTCCGATCCCGGCATGGTCGAGCGCGCGGTGGTCGCCGATCTGCGGCGCGCCACCGGGAGGTTCCCGAAGGACCGGCGGCTGGCCGGGCTGATCGCGGATCTGAACGCGGGCAACGCGCGGTTCGCGGAGCTGTGGGCGTCCGGCACGGTCGGCGCGCACCGCGAGGACCACAAGGCGATCGAGCATCCGTCGGTGGGCACGGTGACAGTGAACTGCGATGTGTTGGGCGACGGCGACACCGAGCTGAAGATCGTGGTCATGACGGCGGCGCCGGGCAGCGAGGACGAGACCAAGCTGCGGCTCGCGGTGATCGCCGGCGCCGCGACCGCCTCTCCCGCCGACGTGCCGATCGGCTGAGAGGGCCGGCCGCCGGTCAGCCGGCTGATCCGTCGCCTGCTGCCGCCGGGTCGTTCGCCGCCGGGTCGCGCGCCACTGGGTCGGCCGCTGTGTCGCCTGCCGCCAGTTCCGCTGCCGCCGCGTCGCCCTCCGCCTTCTCGATCGGGAAGAAGACCGGGCTGAGCAGGTACAGCCCGCGATCCGGCGCCGGCTGGTTCTCGGCCCGCGCCAGGATGCCGGCCTGCAACTCCTCGATCATCTCCGCCAGCTCCGCGGGGTTGAGCCACAACGGGATCTGGCGGTAGCCGACCGAGTCGGCGGCGGGGTCCGCGCCGTCGCCGTCGAGGTAGCCGTTGAACGACGCGAGCAGCGCCGCGACCGCGGCGGCGAAGGCCCGGCGGTGGTCGTCCACGGTCATGCCGGCGGCGTCTTCGGGCCCGATGCGGGTGCGGGCGCCGCGCAGGCGGTAGCGGCGTTCGACCGCGCCGTGGACGCGCTGTTCGTCGACCACGTCCAGGACGCCGTGGTCGGCGAGCAGGCCGACGTGGCGGTAGATCGTCGTCTTCGGTACGTCCGGCAGCTGCTCGCACAGGTCGGCCGTGGTGCGGACCCGGCCGCCGGCCATGGCGTGCACGATGCGGAGCCGGACGGGGTGCAGCAGGAGCGTGAGCGTGTCCACATGCTGTATGTTTCCATATCTGGTACCGTTCCCATAGTTGGGAATGCAGACGAGGGGAGCCCACGATGACCGATCAGACCGCTGATCCGGACACGACGATGCAGATGCCCGCGCCGTTCGGCGAGCGTTACCAGGTGAACGGCCACGGCTTGCAGACGTACCGCACCGGCGAGGGGGACGCCACCGTCGTACTCCTGCCCGGAGGCGGCTCCGTCGGTCTGGACATGTGGCGCGTGCAGGAGGGGATCGCGCAGTTCGCGACCGTCCTGAACTACGACCGGGGCGGCACCGGCTGGAGCAGCCGCGAAGTGAAGCTCCCGCGCGGTCTACGAGAAGTCACCGACGAAATGCACGAACTCCTCCGCGTCGCCGACATCACAGGACCCTGCATCCTCGTCGGCCACTCACTCGGCGGCCTGTACGCGCGGTACTTCGCCGCGCGCCACCCCGAGCAGGTCGCGGGCCTGGTCCTGGTCGAGCCGGGGCACGAGGACTTCCGCAAGTACATGCCCAAGGAGCTGACCGACCTCTGGGACTCCTTCGATCCCGACAGCGTCGTGCCCGGCGAGATCCCGCAGGAAATCCGGGACTTCTACCGTGGCCTGTTTCAAGACGCGATGGCGGACTTCCCGGACGAGATCCGCGAACCGCTGGTCGCGAACCACGTCCATCCCGGCTGGCTGCGGATCGGCATCCAGGAGGCCTCGAACGTCAAGGCGTTGGGGGAGGAGATGCGTTCCGTGGCGGATCGCGTCCCGGATGTCCCCACGGTGATCCTGACCGCGACGGGAATCGACGCGTTCAAGCGCGCGGTCTCGACCGGCATGCTGGAGGAACTGCTGGCGGCCGAGACCGCCGGCAAACTGCGCCTCTACGACGAGGTGGCCGCGTCGTTCTCGCAGGGGGAGAACCGCCAGGTCGAGGGCGTCGGGCACGTGACGCTGGTGATGCAACGCCCGGACGCCGTGGTCGAGGCGGTCAGAGATCTGCACCCCGCCAGCCACCGCTGACGCCGCTGACGTCGCTGAACCTCAATCCGGACCTGCCCGACGACCACCGGATTCGCGCGCGGCATCCGCCCGGATCCGCCCCCTGGCGTTTCCCCAGAGAAAGTATCCCCTTTAGGGTGGGCCTCTATGAAGCCACTGGGGTTACCCGATCCGCGGCGGATCGGACCCTACCGGATCTTCGCTCAGCTCGGGCGCGGCGGTATGGGGAGGGTCTTCCTGGCCGGGGCGCCGGACGGGCGGCTCGTGGCGCTCAAGCTCGTGCACGTGCAGCACGTCGAGGAGCCCGGGTTCCGGGAGCGCTTCCGGCGTGAGGTGGCCGCCTCGCGCCGGGTCTCCGGCGCCTACACCGCGCCGGTGGTCGACGCCGACGTCGAGACCGAGATCCCGTGGCTGGTCACGGTGTTCGTGCCGGGCCCGTCGCTGCGCGAGGCGATCGACGCCGCCGGAGCCCTGCCCCCGGACACCGCCGTCCGGCTGGCCGCCGGGCTGGCCACCGCGCTCGGCGAGATCCACGCCGCCGGGCTCGTGCACCGCGACCTGAAGCCCTCCAACGTGCTGCTGGCCGCCGACGGCCCGCGGGTCATCGACTTCGGCGTGGCCCGGGTCACCGACGGCAACACCAGCGAGCTCACGCACACCGGCTGGCTGGTCGGCTCGCCCGGCTACATGTCGCCGGAGCAGGCCGAGAGCAAGCCGCTGACCCCGGCCAGCGACGTCTTCTCCCTCGGCGCGGTGGTGTACATGGCGTGCACCGGCACCGAGCCGTTCATGGGCGCCTCGACCCCGGCCACGCTGTACAACGTCGTGCACGCCGAGCCCGACCTGGAGGCCGTGCCCGAGCAGTTGCGCGAGGTCATCGCCGGCTGCCTGGCCAAGGACCCGGCCGCGCGCCCGACGCCGGAGCAGGTGCTGGAGCGGCTCGGCGACGTGCCGGCGGTGACCCGGACCTGGCCGGACGCCGTGCACGCGCTGATCACCGAGCAGCACGAGGCGGTGGTGGCCGCGCTGCGCGACGGCGGCGCGCCCGAGGACGTCGCCGTGGTGCCGCTGCTGGACGCGGACGCGGCGTCCGGAACGACGACGGGCCCGGCCGCGGACCTGGCGACCGGCTGGGCCGCGGGCGCGATAGCCGACACCGGAGCCGGGCCCGCCGAACCCCCGACCTCGATCCGGTCCGGCGCACCGGAGGGCTCGACGGTCGTCGGCAGGCACGGTGGACGCGGTGATCGCCGCGCCCGCCGTCCGAGGCGGGCCCTGACCGCGGTTCTGGCCGTGGCGGCGCTCGCCGTCGGCGGCACGGCGGCAGCCCTGGTGACGACCACGACCTCCGCCTCCTCGCAGACCGGCGCGGACGCGCCGACGTCCGACTCGGCGGGCCCTGAGCCCGGTGGCGGGACGTCGGACTCGGCGGGCACCCCGTCGGTGTCCCGGTCGGATTCGCAGGCCCCGACCCCGGCGCCGGCGACCTCCGGCTCGAAGAGCGCGAGCGCGCCGCCGACGGACCTTCCGGTGACGGCTCCGACGTCGACGGCTCCGTCGTCGAAGGACACGGGGCCGAACCCGCCGTGTCTGGACAACAAGGAGGCTTTCACCCTCGCCGGGCAGAAGAACGGCGCCGCGCTGCCCTCCGACGCGAAGGTCACCGTCGAGAAGTGCGACCAGGGCTGGGCAGGGGGCCGACTCACGTCGGTGAGCTTCGGCAACGCCGTGGTAGTCTACGAATACGACGGCGCCCAATGGACCGCGGTCGATCTCGGATCAGCGATCTGCGAAGGCGTGGTGCGCGGGGCGCCCTCCGACGTCCGCAAGTCCATCGGCTGCTGAGCGGCGCCCGCCGCGCTCACATCTGCTTCAGCACGGCCTGCTTGGCCGTCGCGAACTCCTCGTCGGTGAGGATGCCGTCGCGGTGCAGATCGCCCAGCTCCCGCAGCCGCCGCAGCAGTGCGTCGTGATCCGAAGCGGCGGCGGGCGCGGCCGGCGCGGCGAGCGCCGGCGTCTCAGGGCTCGCATTCGGATGCGGCATCCGCCCCACGATCGCGGCGGCCAGCACCGCGCTGTTCCCGCTCTCCTTCTTCGTCCCCCACAGCGCCAGGCAGTTCGGGTCCAGCCGCGGGTTCGGCGAGACGATCCCGGCGTCCCCGCGCACCCGGAACCGGATCCAGCCCCAGTCCATCCCGACCGCCGGCCGCCACTCCACACTCTCCAGCGCCGCCAGCGACCACGTGCGGTTCCCGGCCGTGCGCTTCTTCCCGTCGGCCAGCCAGCCCCACTCCAGGCGGACGGTGTCGCCGTCGAAGGAGGCGGTGCCGTCGTTCCCGGTGGCCGAGATCGGCACCGGCGGCGGCGCGATCAGGTAGCGGTCGGTGGGCTCGGCGGGGATCCGCGCCACGCTCAGCGCGTCGCGCACCTCGTCGGCGAAGTACTCCGCGACCCCGCCGCGCTCGACCGGTACGTCCAGCTGGTAGGGGTCGGCCTCGTCGGAGAGCCGGCCGTCGCAGGCCTGGAGCAGCGGATCGGCGCCGACGCGTAAGCGGAGGCGGATGCGCCCCGCTCCGTTCTTCGCCTTCTTCCCGGCCTCGAAAGCGACTCCGGTCAACGCCTCCAGCGGTACCGCGACCTCACCCAGCGCCGAGCGCAGCCGCGCCACGTCCTTCTCATGACCGGGCACGATGCGGACCACGTCGCCGTCGAAGGTCCACGTCCCGTTCTTCCCGATGAGCTCGGCCATGGCCCCGATTACATCAGAGGGTGTTCTCCCGCGCCCGGCTGCGCTCGTTCGCGTCGCCGAGCATGAAGCGCAGCACTTGCGCGTACTCGTCCTTCACCCGGGCCTTGTCCGGCTCCGGCGTCAGCGCCAGCTCGATCCCGGCCGCGCCGAGCAGCTGGAACACCGCGCGCGCCATCGTGCCGGCCGGAAGCGGAGGCAGCGCGCCGGCGTCGATCAGGGCTTTGATGGTCCGCTCGATCAGCCCGAAGGCGTACTGCTCCTCGCTGGCCTTCCAGTCCGACCAGCCCAGCGCCACCGGCGCCTCCTGCCACACCAGCCGGCCGTACTCCGGCTCGCAGCAGCACTCCAGGAACTCCTCCAGCGCCGCCTCGGCGGCGGCGCGGACGTCGTCGGCGTGCACCGCGGCCGCGGCCTCGACGCGCTTGAGCATCTCGCCCTCGGCCTGCTCGTGCACCGCGCGGAACAGCGCCGTCTTGTTGGCGAAGTGGTGGTACACCGCGCCGCGCGTGGCCTGGATGTCGGCGGCGACGTCCTCCAGCGCCGTCCCGGCGAAGCCGTGCTCTGCGAAGCGGCGCGCGGCGGCCTCCAGCAGAGCCGCGCGGGTCGCTTCCGAGTACTGCTCGCGCCTGCTCTTGACACCGGACATGCCCAGAGCATACGACATACACAGTGTATGTTTCCGACTCTGAGTATCCGAGAGGTCGTCCGGGCTCCGACGGACCCGGAGACCGAGGGGAGTCCGCATGACCGATCTCGACACGCTCGAACCGCCCGAACCGCTGTTCAACCCGTTCGCCCCGGGATACACCGACAACCCCTATCCGGCGTACGGCCGGCTCCGGGCCGAGGAACCGGTCCACGAGCACCCGTTCGGCTTCTGGGTCCTGTCCCGGCACGACGACGTCTCCGCGCTGCTGCGCTCGGCCAACTCCGTCGACTACCGCAACTCCGCCGAGGACAGCGCGGCGCGGCTCCAGGCCGACGCCATGATCGAGGCCGCGGGTCCGGCGACCGGGGACACCCTCGACGCCTACGGCATGTCCATGCTCGACCGCGACCCGCCGGACCACACCCGGCTGCGCGGCCTGGTCTCGAAGGTCTTCACCCCGCGCTCGGTGGCCGCGCTGGAGCCGTTCGTCACCGAGCTCGTGGACGCCGCTCTGGACCGGCTCGCCGAGGCCGGCGGCGGCGACCTGATCGAGGCCGTGGCCTTCCCGATCCCGTTCGCCGTCATCTCCCGGATGCTCGGCATCCCGGACACCGACCACGTGCGGATCAGGGAGCTGAGCGGCCTGCTGGTCCGCACGCTGGAGCCGATAGGCGACCCGGATCTGCTCGGGGAGATCAACCGGGCGCGCCTGGAGATGCAGGACATCGTCCGGGGCCTGATCGCCTACAAGCGCGAGCACCCCGGCGAGGACCTGCTGACCGCGCTGATCGCCGCCGAGCAGGACGGCGACCGGCTCTCCGACGAGGAGCTGGTGGCGCAGGTGGTGCTGCTGTACGTCGCCGGCCACGAGACCACGGTCAATCTGATCGGCAACGGCACGCTGGCCCTGCTGAACGCCCCCGAGGAGCTGAAGAATCTGCGCGCGGCGCCGCAGCTGGCCGTCAACGCCGTTGAGGAAATGCTGCGCTACGACAGCCCGGTGCAGCAGTCGCGGCGGATCATCCTGGAGCCGTACGAAGTGCGCGGCAAGCTGATCCCGAAGGGCGCGTTCGTCATCGCCGGCCTGGCCGCGGCCAACCGCGACGAGGCGTACTGGGGCCCGGACGCCGGCGAGCTGCGCCTGGACCGCGCCAACGCCCGCAACCACGTGGCCTTCGGCGGCGGCCCGCACCACTGCCTCGGCGCGGCGCTGGCCCGCTTGGAGGCCCGGGTCGCGGTCGAGCGGATGGTCGCGCGTTTCCCGGGCCTGGGGCTGGCCGGGGAACCGGTGTGGAACGGCCGGATCAACCTGCGAGGGCTGGCGGTCCTGCCGGTGACGGTGCGTGAGACCGGCAGGTGAGCAGGCTGCCTGCGGTGTCGCCTGGGTGGCCCGGATGTTCGACCGCAAGGCTTAGCATGGTCCGCTATGGCGGGCATAGCAGGGCTGCGGCGACCGGACGGGGCCACCTCCCGCCCGGGCCGGGGAGCGGTGCGCGCCGGTGCGGCGCTGCTGGCGGTCGTGATCGTCGCGGTCGCCGCCCGCTGCGCCATCGACTCCTCGGCGGCGCAGCCCGAGGCGAAGGTGCAGGCGGCCGTGGCCGCCACCCTGGCCGCCCGGACCGCCGCCGTCGCCGCCCATGACAAGGCCGCCTACCTCGCCACCGACGTCGGCCGGACGTTCGGCGCCGCCGACGCGCAGGTCTTCGACAACCTGACGGCGCTGCCGCTGGCCTCGTGGACCGTGACGCTGACCGCCGGCCAGAGCACGGCGGCGAGGAAGCTCGGCTCGGCGCGCCTGTACCAGGTGACCGAGTCCTATGAGCTCTCCGGCGTCGACTACAAGCCGGTGACCGACACCCGGTATCTGACGTTCGTCGAGCGCGGAGACAAGTGGCTGCTGTCCTCCGACAGCGACGGCGCGGCCGCGGGTCTCCACTCGGACACCCAGATTTGGGATCAGGGCGCGGTCTCGGTGGTGCACGGCTCGCGGTCGCTGGTCCTCGGGCTCGGCGGCGAGCAGCGGCTCAAGCCGTTCGCGGACCTGGCCGACCACGCCGCGACGAAGGCGGCGTCGGTGTGGGGCGCGGCGGGCTGGAAGGGGACCGTCGTGGTCGTCGTCCCCAATACCCAGGCGCAGGTCGAGACGCTGTTGAACAGCGCTGCCGGGAGCCTGACCGGGGTGGTCGCGATCACCGCCGGCGAGGGCGGGCAGGCGCTGACCGCGGCCCCGGCCAGCCGGGTGCTGGTCAACCCGGACGCGTTCAACGGCGAGGCGCCGGACGCCTGGCAGTTCTTCTTCGACCACGAGCTCACGCACGTCGCCACGCGGGCCTGGACCACGCCGGCGGTGCCGCTGTGGATCTCCGAGGGGGCGGCCGACTACACCGGCTACCTCGGCTCGTCCATCTCCGTCGACCGGCGGTTCGAGGAACTGGCGAGCGCGGTGTCGAAGGACGGCTGGCGGCCGCAGGAGCTGCCGACCACCGACGACTTCGCCGGATCGGGCGACTCGGTGTCGCGGACCTACCAGATCAGCAATCTGGCATGCGCGTTGATCGCGCAGAAGTACGGACAGGCGAAGCTAGTCGCGTTCTACAAGGCTGTCGGCACCGACTCGTCCGGGGCCGCCGACCCCGTCGACCACGCGTTCCGGACCGTCCTCGACACCACCACCGCCGAGTTCACCGTCAAGTGGCGCGCCTTCGTCCTGAACGAGGCGCACACCGTCACGGCGATCCTCGCCAAGAAGCACCCCTGACAGCAGCCCGGACGCCGGTCCGGTCGCGCGCCAGAGCGCGCGCAGCGCCAGCACCGCCGCGACCACCAGCGCCGCGTTGCGTCCCATCAGGATCAGGCCGGAGTAGATCTGGCCGCCGCGCAGCGAGTGGTAGAAGAGCGGGAAGATCAGCTGGGTCACCGAGACCGCGCCGAGGACCAGCCAGGCCGGCGTGCGCATCAGGGTCTCGCGGCGGGCCAGGCACACGGCGGCCACGCCGAGCAGCCACACCAAGTACTGCGGGGACAGGACGCGGCTGGTGACGACGAAGACCAGCACGGCCGCGAAGCCCACGTCGGCCAGCATCGCCGGGAACGGGAAACCGCCGCGCACGGCCGCGCGCCGGCGGATCAGCAGCAGCACGACCATCCCGACCGCGGTCGAGGCCAGCGCTGCTTTGCCGGCCAACGAGACGCCGGGTCCGATGTACTCGTACGCGCCGTACTGGGTGTTCTCGATGTGTCCGGACCAGCCGAACCACTTCCCGCCCAGGAACGGCGTGGCGAACACCGACTCGATCTGGATCCCGCGGCTCTTCTGGTTGGTGAGGAAGGACAGCACTCCGGGGAAGAACAGCTCCAGCGCCAGCGTGGGTACCGCGGCCGTGACCGCCGCCACGCCGACCAGCAGCCGGCCGTTGCGCCGCTTCGGCGCCCCGGCGACGAACGCCGCGGGCCACAGCTTGAGGAACGCGCCGACGCCGATCAGGACGCCGCGCGCCACGGCCGTGGAGCGCTTGGACCGCAGCGTCACGGTCAGCGCGGCGACGGCGGTCGCGGTGACGACCAGGTCGTAGCGGCCGTAGGCCATCGGCCCGATGGCGGCGACGCCGAGCGTCCACAGCCAGGGGCCGGCCTGCGACGGGTCGTCGGGGTCGGCGCGCTCGGCGGCCCGCAGCAGCATCGCGAACACCGCGACGTCGGCCGCCAGGCACATCAGGAAGAACAGCACGTAGTAGCTGCCGGGCAGCCAGTGCGGGAGCAGCAGGGGGGCGGCGGCGCCGGGCGGGTACTGCCACTTCTGGTCGTCGAGCGGGAACCGTCCGTGGTCGAACGACCCGGTGATCCACTGGTGGTACAGCTTGACGTCGCCGGTGACCGCGCCGCGGTTGAAGTACGGGAGGACGTTCAGGGCCAGCAGGAGCAGCAGGGCGCGGGTGGCCGCGTACCAGGGCACGACGGGCTGGCGGCGGGCGATCCTCATGGTGGGTGCCATCCTAATCGGCTTCGCGGCGGGCTCGGGGGCGGCGGCTCGGCGGGCTCGCCGGCGGCCGCCGTGCCGCCCGGCCCGGCGCGTCAGGAGCGGCACCGCGCACCGGCTAAACTCCGTTGAGTCATCGGGCTGTCGCAGTGACCAGGGACGAAGGACTGTATTTTGACGATTCTCGTGGTCACGAACGACTATCCGCCCCGGCCCGGCGGGATCCAGCAGTTCGTGCAGAACATGGTCGAGCGGCTGCCCGCCGAGCAGACCGTGGTCTACGCCTCGTCCTGGCACGGCGACCCGGCGCGCTGCCGGGAGTTCGACTCCCAGCAGAAGCACCGGGTGATCCGCGAGAAGACCGGCATGCTCCTCCCGACCCCGGACCGCACCAAGCGCGCCGTGGCGATCGCCAAGGAGATCGGCGCGGAATCGGTGTGGTTCGGCGCAGCAGCCCCTCTGGGCCTGATGGCACCCGCACTCCGCAAGGCTGGCGTCCAGCGCTTGGTCGCCACCACCCACGGCCACGAGTCCGGCTGGGCCAAGCTCCCCGGCGCGCGCGACCTCCTGCGCAAGATCGCCAACGAGGTGGACTGCGTCACGTACCTCAACGAGTACCACCGCGCGCGGATCGCCTCGGCGCTGAGCCCTGCGGCGGCGTCCCGCATGGTGCAGCTCACGCCGGGTGTGGACGTCGACATGTTCCACCCGCACCCGGCCGGCGCAGCCGAGCTGCGCGCCTCCCTCGGCCTGGCCGACCGCCCGGTCGTGGCTTGCGTGTCGCGGCTGGTGCCGCGCAAGGGCCAGGACACCCTGATCAGGGCCCTGCCACTGATCCGCCGCGCTGTCCCCGACGCCGCACTGCTGATCGGCAGCGGCGGCCCGTACAAGCAGACCCTCCAGAAACTGGCTGCCGCCGAAGGCGTAGCCGACCACGTGGTGTTCACCGACTCAGTCCCCTGGGAGCAACTGCCGACCCTGTTCGCGGTCGGCGACGTCTTCGCGATGCCCTGCCGCACCCGCCGCTTCGGCCTGGACGTCGAAGGCCTCGGCATCGTGTACCTGGAGGCCTCGGCGGTCGGCCTGCCGGTGATCGCCGGCGACAGCGGCGGCGCCCCGGAGGCCGTCCTGGAGGGCGAGACCGGCTACGTGGTCCCCGGCGACTCGGTCGAGCGCACCGCGACCCGCTGCGTGGAGCTGCTGCAGGACCCGGTGAAGGCCAAGGCGATGGGCGAACGCGGCCGAGCATGGGTCGAGGAGAAGTGGCAGTGGGACTCCATCGCCGCCATCCTCCGCCGCCTGTTGGACCCGACCGCTACCGTCGCGGCATGAAGTTCATGGTCCTGATGTACGCCGACCCCGCGACCACCGCGGCGCTGACCCCCGCCGAACGCACCGACGTCTTCACCCGCCACGAGGCCCTCCACAAGGACCTGGAGGGCACCGGCGAGATGCTGAACGGCGCCGGCCTGGCCCTCCCCGCCGACACCACGACACTGCGCTGGCAGCGCGACGCCGCACCGGCGGCGTCGGACGGCCCGCACGCAGCCGCGGCGGAGCACGTGACGGCCTACTACGTGGTCGAATGCGAGAGCGCGGACCGGGCGAAGGAGATCGCGGCCCGGGTGCTGGACTTTCACGTGGTGGCCGTCGAGGTCCGGCCGATCCACGACTGGTTCGGGATGGGCGCGGCGCCGGAGGCGTGAGCGGGGCGCTTCGCGCTGTGCGGTGCGATCAAGGTGGTCGGTGCGGCAGCGGCATACCGTCCGTCGGCGTACGGCGGTTCTCGTGAGTGCGGGCACGCTGCTGCTGGGACTGCTCATCGGTGCCGGTGCGGGGAATAGTTCGAAGGCGAACGACGCCAGCTCGGCGGGCGGTCCTGCCGTCGGCACAACGAAAACGGCCACGTTCGCCGTCACGGTCACCACTACGGCTCCGGCCCGGGCGGCTGTCGTCGACGGCGCCACCGGCTGACCGTCGGCGAGCCGAGCGCGGCTGAGTCACCCAGCCACGCCCGGCAGCACCCTGATACAGCGGCGGTTCTACCCCTCGCTCCTCGCTGGCGGCCGTGGCCGATAAGGCCCCTCCACCGCCGCGACCTCCTCCGGCGTCAGCTCGATCTCCAGTGCGGCCACCGCGTCGTCGATGTGGTGCGGCTTCGTCGCGCCGAAGATCGGCGCTGTCACGCCGGGCCGGGTCAGCAGCCACGCCAGCGAGATCTGCGCCGGTGGTACGCCCCGCGCCTTCGCGATCGCCTCGACCGCGTCCACGACCGGGTAGTCCTCCGTGTTGTAAAGCTCTGACGCGAACGGGTCGCTGGTCGACCGAGTCGTCGTCGCCGCGCCCTCGCGATCCCTGGCCCCGGCGAGCAGGCCGCGGGCCAGGGGGCTCCAGGGCAGGATGCCGACGCCCTGGTCGATGCAGAAGGGGATCATCTCCCGTTCCTCCTCGCGGAACACGAGGTTGTAGTGGTTCTGCATCGAGACGAAGCGGGTCCAGCCGTTCAGATCCGCGGTGTACTGCGCCGTCGCGAACTGCCATGCCGCCATGGTCGACGCGCCGAGGTACCGCGCCTTGCCGGCGCGCACCACGTCGTGCAGTGCCTCCATCGTTTCCTCGATCGGGGTCTCGGGGTCCCAGCGGTGGATCTGGTACAGGTCCACGTAGTCGGTGCCGAGGCGGCGCAGGGAGCCGTCGATGGAGGCCATGATGTGCTTGCGGGACAAGCCGGCGTCGTTCGGACCGGGGCCGGTCGGGAAGAAGACCTTCGTGGCCAGGACGTAGTCCTCGCGGTGCGCGAACAGCTTCGGCAGAATCCGGCCGGTCACCACCTCGCTGGCGCCGCCGGAGTACATGTCCGCGGTGTCGAAGTACGTGATCCCCGCCTCTGCCGCGCGGGTCACCAGGGGCAGGGCCGCATCCTCGGGCAGGATCCAGGCCCGGGACTCCGGGCTGCCGTAGCTCATCATGCCCAGGCACAGGCGCGAGACTTTCAGGCCGCTGCGGCCCAGTCGTGTGTGTCGCAAAATACTCATTCCTCTCTAGGAGGTGTACGCAGCCAAGAATCGCGCGGTGAGCCCGGACCCGCCACCGGATACTTGGGCCGGCGTCCCCTGGGCCACGATCCGACCGCCGTCGCTGCCGGCTCCGGGCCCGAGGTCCAGGAGCCAGTCGGCGGCCGCCGCGACCCGTAGGTCGTGCTCGACGACCACGACCGTGTTGCCCTGGTCGACGAGCTCCTGCAACCGCGCCAGCAGCAGGTCGGAGTCGGCGGGGTGCAAGCCGCTGGTCGGCTCGTCCAGCAGGTACAACGTGTGCCCCCGCCGCGCCCGGTGCAGCTCGCTGACCAGCTTGATCCGCTGCGCCTCGCCGCCGGACAGGGTCGTCGCGCTCTGGCCGAGCGTCAGGTAGCCCAGGCCGATGTCGTCCAGCAGGCGCAGGATGCGGTGCACGGCCGGGAGTTCGCCGAGCGCTTCGAAGAAGCCCAGCGCGTCCTCGACGCTCAGCGCGAGGACGTCCGCGACCGACTTGCCGTCGACCAGAACCTGCAGTGTCTCAGGGTTGTACCTCGCGCCGTGGCACACCGGGCACGGCGCGGATTCCGTAGGCAGGAAAAGGAGTTCCACGCTCACCACGCCCTCGCCCTGGCAGTTCGGGCAGCGGCCGTCGGGGAGGTTGAAGCTGAAGCGGCTGGCCGTATAGCCGCGCGACTTGGCCAGCGGCTGGGCCGCGAAGAGTTTGCGGACGGCGTCGAAGAGCCCTGTGTACGTCGCCAGGTTCGAACGCGGCGTGCGCCCGATCGGCTTCTGGTCCACCTGGACCAGCCGCTGAACGGCCTCCAACCCCTCGGCCTTCGGGATGGCGACGATGCGGTCGTCGTCCAGTGCGGCGGAGTCCTCATCCGAGGATTCCGCATCGTTTTCGGCCGCCTCCGAAGTACCGAGGTGGTCCCGCACCGTCGCTGCCAGCACCTGCCCGACGAGCGTCGACTTGCCCGAGCCGGAAACCCCGGTCACCGCGGTCAACGTGCCGAGCGGGAAGCGCACGGTAAGACCGTCGAGGTTGTGCCGGGTGACGTCATGCAGCGTCAGCCACGACGACGGCGAGCGGACATCGGCCGGCGCGATGTTCGGCGCGTTCCCGAACAGGTAGCGCGCGGTCGCCGACTCCGCGATGTCCTTCAACCCCGCCTCCGGCCCGCTGTACAACACGCGGCCGCCGTGCGTCCCGGCCCCGGGCCCGAGGTCGACGAGCCAGTCGGCGTCGGCGATCACCCGCGGGTTGTGTTCGACCACGAAGACGGAGTTCCCGGCGGCACGCAGCCGGCGCAGCGCGGTCAGCAACAGCTCGGTGTCGGCGGGATGCAGGCCGGCCGAGGGCTCGTCGAGCACGTACAAGACCCCGAACAGGCCGCTGCCGAGCTGCGTGGCCAGATGCAGGCGCTGGGACTCGCCGCCGGACAGCGTGGACGTCGCCCGGTCGGTGCCGAGATAGCCCAGACCCAGCTCGATCAGGGTTTTGAGATGATCCTCGAGGTTCCCGATCAGTGCCACGGCAGCCTGCCGCCGCTCCGGCGAAAGCGCCTCGGTGTCGGGATGGACACGAGCCCGGCGCAGCAGATCGGCCAGGTCGGCCAGGGGGAGCGCGGTGGCGCGCGCGATATCGACCCCTGCGATGGTGACGCTCAGCGCGAAGGGGTTCAGGCGCCGCCCCTCGCAGGTCGGGCACGGTTCCTCGGTCAGGAAGGACGCGGCCTTGGCCCGCAGCGAAGCGCTCTTCGTGGTGGCGTACGTGTGCAGCACCCAACTGCGCGGCGACATGTACGTCCCCTGATACGGCCGGGTGATCCGGTGCGCCTCGCGGACCGGGTGCACCGTCACCACCGGCTGCTCCTCGGTGGTCAGCAGCCAGTGCCGGCGCTCGGCCGGCAGCGTCCGGAACGGCGCGTCGATGTCGATGCCCAGCTCGCCGAGGATGTCGCGGTAGTTCTTGCCCTGCCACGCCCCGGGCCACGCCGCGACCGCCCCCTGCCGGATGCTCAGCTCCGGATCGCCGACCAGCCGGTCCTCCTCGACGGTGTAGCGGCGCCCGAGCCCGTGGCAGGTCGGGCAGGCGCCGACCGCGGTGTTCGGCGAGAACCAGTCGGAGTCGACCGGCTCGGCCCCGGCCGGATAGGTGCCGGCGCGCGAGTAGAGCATGCGCAGCACGTTCGAGACCCGGCTGACGGTCCCGACGCTGGAGCGCGCGCTGCCCGCGCCGTACTGCTGCCGCAGCGCCACCGCCGGCGGCAACCCGCTGATGCCCCCGACCCGCGGCGCCCCGGCCTGCTCGATCAGGCGGCGCGCGTAGGGGGCGACGGATTCGAGGTAGCGGCGCTGTGCCTCGGCGTAGATCGTCGCGAACGCCAGCGACGACTTGCCCGACCCCGACACCCCGGTGAACGCCACCACCCGGTCGCGCGGCACCGCGAGGTCGACGTGGCGGAGGTTGTGCTCGGTGGCGTCGTGGACGCGGATCATCGGGTCGGAGCCCGCGCTCGGCTGCTCAGCGGGCGTGTCGACCATGCGATCACGGTATCGGCGGGCGGCCGGGGACGCATGTCTGGCGGGACGAAGAGCCTGACCGGCCCCGACTTCGCTCCGCGGATGTCACCCGCCCCGGTTACGCTCGCCCCGTGGCCCCCGTTCCTCCCGCCCGCCACCTGCAGCGCGCCAAAGACCTCGCCGACTCGCGCTACGCCGAGCCGCTGACCGTCGCCGACCTCGCCGAGGCGGCGCGGCTGTCGCGGGCGCACTTCTCGCGGGAGTTCCGGCGGGCGTTCGGGGAGTCGCCGCACGCCTACCTGCTCACGCGGCGGTTGGAGCGGGCCGCCGCGTTGCTGCGCTTCACCGACTACGCCGTCGCCGACATCTGCTGCGCGGTCGGGCTGACCAGCGTCGGGTCCTTCACGACCAGCTTCACCCGGGTCTACGGCCTGCCGCCGGCCGCGTACCGCGCCGCGTATCCGCCGGCGGCGGACTTCGCGCTGGTGCCGGGGTGTGTGCTGCGGGCCTACGGGCGGCCGAAGAACCGGACGTTTCGAGAAGACGGCGCCGATCCGGGCGGCCTAGCGTGAAGCCATGATTACCTTCGCCAGTGCGCAGCTCTGGGTCCACGATCAGGACGCGGCCCTCGACTTCTACACGACCAAGATCGGCTTCGTGGTCCGGACGGACATCACGGTGCCGGAGATGGGGAACTTCCGCTGGCTGGCCGTGGGGCCGGCGCACCAGCCCGACATCGCCGTCGTGCTGATGGCGATCCCGGGCGAGCCGATCATGGACGCGGCCACCAAGGCCAAGGTCGAGGAGCTCACCGGGAAGGGCTTCGCCGGGACGATCTTCCTCACCAGCGAGGACGTGGACGCCGACTACGCCGACCTGTCCGGGCGCGGCGTGGAGTTCATCGAGAAGCCGACGGACCAGCCCTACGGCCGGGACTGCTCGTTCCGCGACCCGTCCGGCAACCACATCCGGATCACCACGCTGCGCGAGATGGCGTAGCCGCCGGGCGGGTGCCCGGCCCGGTGCCGTCCGGCCCGGGGCGCCCGGCTCGGCAGTTCAGCCACTCAGCCGCTCAGCCGCTCAGGCGTTCAGCCGCGCGCGCTGCCCAGACCGCGGTCCGCCTCGCTCCCGGCCACCATCAGCGTGACCTCCTCCAGGCGGACGAAGCGGCCGTCGGGCGCGCGCTCGGCGAAGACGTACACCTCGTGCGACGCCGTCGAGCCGTCGGCCTTCACCACGTCGATCGTGTGCCGCTCGGCGTACGACGGGCCTGCGGAGAGCTCGTCGTGCACCCGGATCGTGCCGTCGGCGACGACGCCCCGCAGGTGCGCGATGTGCTCGGCGAACCCGGTGCGGTCGATCCACGCGCCGTCGGTGCGCTGGCGGTACTCCGGCGCGAAGTGCCGGTCGAGGGCTTCGTCCAGCGGCAGGCCGGGGGTGAGCAGCAGGTCGGTCAGGGCGGTGGCGATGGTCGTGGGCACGGTCGCAGTCATGGCAAGGGGTCCTTCCGAGGAGACGATGCGTGCGCCGTGCACGCATCTCGTGTCTCGAACTGTAGCAGATGCGTGCGCGATGCACGCTATTCTGAAACCGTGCACGATGACCCAGGACCTGACCCCAGCCCCGACCTCGGCCGCGAGATCGCCGAATCCCTCGGCCTCCTCATCCAGCGCGGCACCCGCGCCGGGCTCTACGCGGCGCTCGTCGAGGACGTCGCCGACGGCCTCGACGAGAACGCCTACCCGGTCCTGAGCGGCCTGGCCCGCACCGGCCCCCGCAACGCCGCCGACCTGGCCGCGGTGATCGGCCTGGACCGCTCCGGCGTCAGCCGGCACGCCTCGCGCCTGGAGGCGGCCGGCCTGATCCGCCGCGAGGCCGATCCCGCCGACCGCCGCTCGGTGCTGCTCGTCCTCACGGATGACGGCGCGGCGGCGGTCGACACGATGCGCGGCCGCTTCGCCGAGCGCGTGGCGTCGGCTCTTTCGGCGTGGCCTCCCGGCGAGGCTGAGGCTTTCGCGCGCGGGCTGCGCCGGTTCGCCGAGGAAGGACCTTTCTGAACGCCGAAAGGGCGCCCCACAGGGGGCGCCCTTCCAGCTTGTGAGAACCGTTACTGCCGGTCGTCTACTGCCCGGTCGTCGAGCCGACCCCGGCGTAAAGCTCCTCCACGTCCGCGGCGTTCTCCAGCATCACCACGTTCCGCTTGAGCTTCATCGACGGCGTCACCTGCCCGCCCTCGACGCTCCACTCCGTGCCGAGCACCGTGAACTTCTTGATCGCCTCGGCGTGGCTCACCGCGCGGTTGGCGTCGTCGACCGCCTTCTGCACCTCGTCGCGCACCTCAGGGTCGGCGGCGGCGTCGGCGATGCTCCAGTCCGCCGGCTTGCCGTGGGCCGCGGCCCAGGTCGGCAGGGACTCCGGGTCCAGGGTCACCAGGGCGCCGATGAACGGCTGCTTGTCGCCGACCACCATCGACAGGTTCACCAGCGGGTGCGCGTTGATCCGGTCCTCCAGCACGGCCGGGGCGACGTTCTTGCCGCCGGCGGTGACCAGGATCTCCTTCTTGCGGCCGGTGATGGACAGGTAGCCCTCGGTGTCCAGGGAGCCGATGTCGCCGGTGGCGAACCAGCCGTCTTCCATGGCCTCGGCCGTGGCGGCGTCGTTGTGGTAGTACCCGGAGAACAGCATCGGGCCCTTGACCAGGATCTCGCCGTCCTCGGCGATGCGGATCGAGGCGCCGGGGACCGGGACGCCGACGGTGCCGGGGCGGGCCTTGCCGATCGGGTTCAGCGTGATCGCCGCGCACGTCTCGGTCAGGCCGTAGCCCTCCTGCACCTGCAGGCCGATGCCGTGGAAGAAGTGCACCAGCCGGGTGCCCAGCGGCGCGCCGCCGGAGACCGCCAGCGTCGCGTTGCCGCCCAGGGCCGCGCGCAGTTTGCCGTAGACCAGCTTGTCGAACACCGCGTGCCGGACCTTCAGGCCCAGCGGCACCTTGCCCGCGTACTCGGCGCGGGACCAGGCGATCGCGGTGGCCGCGGCCTTGTCGAAGATGGCGCCCTTGCCCTCGGCGTGCGCCTTCTGCGACGCGCCGTTGTAGACCTTCTCGAACACCCGCGGCACCGACAGGATGAAGGTCGGCTTGAAGCCGCCCAGCTCCTCGACGATCTTCTTGGTGTCCGAACAGTGCCCCAGCTTCACCCGCGCGGTCAGCGCGGCGGTCTGGATGACCCGGGCCAGCACGTGCGCCAGCGGCAGGAACAGCAGCGTGGAGCCGGAGTCGTTGAACGCCGCGGCCGCCATCCGCGTCACGTTCTCGCACTCGGCGAGGAACGTGCCGTGGGTCAGCACGCAGCCCTTGGGCCGGCCGGTGGTGCCCGAGGTGTAGATGATCGAGGCCAGCGACTCCGGGGTGGCGGCGCGGCGGCGTTCGGCCAGGTCCTCGTCGCTGATCGCACTGCCGGCCGCGGTGAGCTCCTCGACCGCGGTCTTGCCGCTGTCCGGCTCGATCACCCAGACCTGCCGGACCAGCGGCGCGCCGCCCAGGCCCGAGCTGGTCTCGCCGGTGCGCGCGGTCTCTACGCAGGCGGCGTTGGCGCTGGTCTCGGCGAACACCGCGACCGCGCCGGAGTCCGACAGGATCCACTCGACCTGCTCGGCCGAGGAGGTCTCGTAGACCGGCACCACGACCGCGCCGGCTTCGAACAGCGCGAAGTCCAGCAGCGTCCATTCGTAGCGGGTGCGGGACATCAGGGCCACGCGGTCGCCGACCGCGATGCCGGCGGCGGCGATGCCCTTGGCCAGGGCGGTGACCTCGCCGAGGAAGTCCTTGGCGGTGACATCGCGCCACACGCCGTCGACCTTGCGGCCCAGCAGTGCCGCGGCGGGGGCCTGCTCGGCCGCGTTGTGCACCACGTCGGTCAGGTTGCCGGTGGCTCCGACCTCGTAAAGCGGCGGGACGCTGAACTCACGCACGGTTGTCTTGACTCCTCGTCTTCGAGGCCGGACGACGGGGCGGCCGGGCGCCGCGTGGGGTCGAGGCGCGCCCTGACGCTACTGCTTATTACCAACCGGTAGGTAGTACTTGATGCTGTTTCGTAACCTGTATGACTCCTGGCCATGCAGGTGTTGCTGGACACCATCATGCCCTGCCTCGACCCTCGGCCGGTCGTCAGGTGTGGTGTACGCGATAGCCTTGGCCGCAACCACCGACGGCGAGGAGGCGGGCCATGTCCGAGCGCACGAAGTCCAGCATCGACATCGCGGCTCAGCCTGAGGCCGTGATGCGGGTGATCACCGACTTCGAGGCCTACCCACAGTGGACCTCGGAAGTGAAGGAAGTGCGCATCGAAGAGCGGGACGACGCAGGTCGGGCCACCAAGGCCTGGTACCGCATGGACGCCGGCGCGCTGCGCGACGAGCACACGCTGGCCTACGAGTACCCCTCCGACGTTGAGGTTCGCTGGTCCCTGGTGTCCTCGAACATGATGCGCGCGCTGGACGGCTCGTACGTCCTGGAGGCCACCGACGCCGGCAGCCACGTCACCTACCAGCTCGCGGTGGACGTGAAGCTGCCGATGGTGGGGCTGCTCAAGCGCAAGGTGGAGAAGCTGATCATCGACCGGGCGCTGTCCGGACTGAAGAAGCGTGTCGAGGCGATCTCCGCGTGACGCGTCTGCTCTTCCTGACCGGCCCCGGCGGCGCGGGCACCACGACGCTGGCCGCGGCCACCGCGTTGCGGGCTGCCGCCGAGGGGCACAGAGTGCTGCTGCTCGGGGTTTCCGACGCCGGGGAACTAGCCGCGGTGCTCGGTGCTTCGGGCGTGTCGGGGGACGGAAACGTCCTCGATATCGACGAAGGATTCGACCTCGAAGAAGGGCTCGAAACCCATTCCGAACAGGGCACCGGCGCCGAGCGCGCCGCCCGCCGGGAGACGCTGGCCCGGCTGACCGTCCGCCGCTTCGACCCTGCCGCGGCCACCGAGACCGCCCTGGCCGACCTCGCGAAGCTGCTGTCCGGTCCGCTGGCCGCGGCGGGGCTGTCCGCGCCGGACGCCGCCGAGCTGGGCCCGGTGCCCGGCCTGCCGGACATCCTCGCGCTGCGGGAGATCTCGACCGCCGTGGCCTCCGCCGAGTGGGACACCGTCGTGGTCGACGGCCCGCCGCTGAAGGCCGCGCTGGCGATGCTGGCCTGGCCGGAGACCGCCGCGGCGGCGCTGCGCCGGGTGCGGCCGATCGAGGGCCAGGCGGCCCGCGCGCTGCGTCCGCTGCTGGCCGGGCTGGTCGGGTTGCCGACGCCGTTCGCGATGGTCACGCAGTGGACCGACAACGCCGCCGCCGAGATCGCCGCCGTGCGCGCGGCGCTGGTGCACCCCGGCAGCGTGGTGCGGGTCGTGGGCTCGTCCTCGGCCGCCGCCCAGCCGCTGCTGCAGGCGACTCCGACGCTGCTCGCGCTGCAGGGCCTGCGCGCCGATCTCGGCACACTCGCCGACGTCGGCCGGGTCCCGGACGAGCCGCTGGGCGTCGCGGCGCTCGAAGCCCTCGGCGCGCTCGTCTACAAGGACGCCGACCCCGGCCCGGGGCTGGTCGACCCGCCCGAGCCGACCATGATCACCGAGGCCGAGGGCTACCGCTACGACGTGCCGCTGCCCGGGGTCGAGCGGGACCAGCTCGGCCTGGTGCGCTCCGGCGACGAGCTGGTGGTCAGCATCGAGGTGCCGGGGGTCGCCGCGCACCGCCGGGCGTTCCCGCTGCCGGCCGCGCTGCGGCGCTGCCGGATCGCCACCGCGCGCATCGCCGACGGCGTGCTGCGCGTCGGTTTCAAGCCGGACGAGAGCCTGTGGCCCGAGCGCTTTCTCACGGACCATAGTGAAGAAGACACACAAAACGGCGACCGGTGACGGGAGGGACACAGCCGTGAGCGACGACCAGAAAGACATCCCCTTCGAGGACAGTCCGCCACGACCCGCCGGCACTGATCATGCTGGTACAGATCATGCTGGTACAGATCACGCCGGCGCTGATCACGCCGGCGGCGCGGACACCGCAGATCAGGGGCACAAGGATCCCGAATCCGGCAACCCGGATGCCGGGTCCGCGGAGCCGAACGCGAAGGCTTCCGAGGAGCGGACACCCCCCGGCCCCGGCTCGACAGGGCCCACCGGCGTGCGCGAGGATCTCGGGACGCTCGCCGAGGAGGCGCGCAAGCTCTGGGCGACGCTGGAGGCGCGCGTCGTGGCCCCCGCGGTCCAGTCGTACCCTGAGGTGGCGCGCCATCTGGGCGCCGCCGGCCGGGAGGTCGCCGCGGCGCTCCGGTCGGCGGTACGCGGCTCCGAGCAGTCCTGGCGGACCGGCGGGCCCGACGGCGACAAGGCGCGGCAGCAGGAGAACATCACCGTCGAGCGGGTGGACCGGATCGATCCGCCCGAACAGAAGAACAGGGACTAATGACTCTCACCATCGGCGTAGACATCGGCGGCACGAAGATCTTGGCCGGCGTGGTCGACGAGACGGGGAAGATCCTCGACTCGGTCAAAGTCTCCACTCCGGAGAACTCCGACCTGACCGCCGACGCCATCGCCGAGGCGGTACGCAAGGTCCGCGCGGACTACGAGATCGGCGCCGTGGGCCTGGGCGCCGCCGGCTTCATCGACGCCGACCGCGCCACCGTGCTGTTCGCCCCGAACGTCTCGTGGGTCAACGAGCCGCTGAAGACCCGCATCGAGGAGCGCATCGGCCTGCCGGTGGTGGTGGAGAACGACGCCAACGCCGCGGCCTGGGGCGAGGCCAAGTTCGGCGCTGCCGCCGGGCACGACGACGTGGTGGTGATAACCGTCGGCACCGGCATCGGCGGCGGCCTGATCCTCGGCGGCTCGCTGTACCGCGGCCGCTTCGGCATCGGCGGCGAGCCCGGGCACTACCGCGTGGTGCCCGACGGCCGGCCCTGCGGCTGCGGCAACCGCGGCTGCTTCGAGCAGTACGCCTCCGGCAACGCCCTGGTCCGCGCGGCCCGCGAGCGCGCCGCCGCGGCCCCGGGCCGGGCCAAGGAGCTGCTCGCCCTCGGCGACGGCACCGTCGAGGGCATCCAGGGCGCGCACGTCACCGAGGCCGCCCGCAACGACGACGTCATCGCCCTGGCCGCCTTCAACGAGATCGCCGACTGGCTCGGCCAGGGCATGTCGGACATCGCCGCCCTGCTCGACCCCAGCGCCTTCGTCCTGGCCGGCGGCGTCTCCGAGGCCGGCGACCTGCTCCGCGCCCCGGCCGCCGAGGCCTACCGCCGCAAGCTGGCCGGCCAGGGGCACCGCCCCTACGCGCAGGTCCTCACCGCGACCCTGGGACCGGACGCCGGTCTCATCGGCGCAGCCGACCTCGCACGGGTGTGAGCGCTTTCCTCTATAGCGATCACCGCCTAGCGTGGTGATCGCTATGGAGGAGACAGTACGCATACTCACTTATAACGTGCGGTCCTTAAGAGACGACCGCGCAGCGCTCGCACGTGTCGTGCGTTCCTGTGCCCCTGACGTGGTCTGCGTCCAGGAGGCACCCCGCTTCTTCGGCTGGCGCCGTGCCGCCCTGGTGATGGCGGCGTCCTTCGGACTGCGGGTCGTGACCGGCGGCGCCGACGCCTCCGGCAACCTGCTGCTTGCCGGCCCCGACGTCAAGGTGGAAGCCACCCGGGTGCTCTACCTGAAGCACCGCCGCGGCTACCACCTGCGAGGAATGGCGCTGGCCGCACTCCGGATCGGCGACAGCCGCTTCACCCTCGCCTCGACGCACCTGAGCATGAACCTGGAACAACGCGTCTACCAGGCCGGCGAGGTCCTGGGACACCTCGACGGCTTCGCCGAACGCAACCGCACGAAGGCCCGCATCCTCGCCGGGGACTTCAACAGCTACCCCGGCAGCATCGAGTGGAACATCATCACCGAGCGGCTGAACGACGCCTGGATGCTGGCCCCGGTGGGCGACGAGTTCACCTCGACCGGGGTGAACCCCTACCAGCGCCTGGACGCGGTGTTCGTGTCCAGGGACATCCACGTGGTGCGCGCCGGCGTGCCGACGGACCTGATCTCGAAGGCCGACGAGGCGCAGGCGACCGACCACCGGCCGGTGCTGGCGGTGGTGCGGATCTGAGGGGACGGCGGTGTCGGCGGCCTGCTGTACACATGTGCTAGGGGGCGAAAGCACCTAACAAAATGGGCGCCCTTGCTTGATGTGTGGGTGTGGGTGTGGGTGGCTGGGGTGTGGCGGGTGCAACGGGTGCAGTTTGTTGGTGGTTTTAAGGGCTTTTTACGGCTTCGCAGGGTTTTAAGAAGGATCCGCTGGGTGGCGCAGTTCGGTGGTGCCCCGCAGGTTGCGTTGGCGGCCGGCGGGTGTCCGTGTGCACGACCGCGCGCGGGTCCGAGTCACTGCGCACACGTTTGGTCTGGCGGCTGGCGGCCGCGTGTGGTGGGTGCCTGAAAGTCAAGGGCAGGGCCTCCGGCGGCGCCTGCGCGGCGAGCGGCCTCGCTCCGGGGATGGGGGGCCGCGCTGTGTGCTGCCGGTCGTTGCTTGTGGTCGCCTGTGTCCCGGGTTCCCCGTCGCGTCGTCGCCTGGAAGGAAGCAGACCGGTCCGGTGGTATCAAGTCGGACCCCTGCTGCTGTGGTGTGGTTTCGTGCGACTTGACACCACCGGCCCGGTCAGCTTGGCTGCGCCCGCCGACGCGACGGGGAACCCGGGACAACCCCGGCCTGTGGTGTGGACACGGTCCACTCGGGTGCGTACACCTGCGGGTGGTGACGTGGCGTGCCCAAGGGGTGGGAATCCTTCCCACAGGTGGGGTTGTCCCGGATCCCTCGTCGCTGTCGGCGGTGCTTGCACAACCATCCCGGACTGGCGGGGTCAAGCCGGATGAGGCTGGACCACAGCAGCGTGTGATGCGGCTTTACCCCGCCAGGCCGGGATGGTTCCCTTTAGGGCGACGACAGCGACGAGGGATCCGGGACTCGGCGACCACAAGCAGCGTCCGGCGGCAGACTACGCGACCCCCCATCCCTCCGAGCAGAGGCTCCGGCTGAAAGCCCCTGCCTTTGATCTTCGGTGCCCCCCATACGCGGCCGCCAGCCGCCCGCCCGACGTGTGCGCAGTGACTCGGACCCGCGCGCGGTCGTGTCCAGCATCACCGCCGGTCGCCAGCGCCACCTGCGGGGCACCACCAAACTGCGTCCCCAGCGAGGTCACCAAACCTTAGGCGAAGCCGTCAAAAAACGCCTTTGACTGTCAACCCACAAACAAACCGCAGCCGCCACCAGCACCCACACATAGGTCAGCAGCGCCACAAAATGCCGAGCCCGCCGGCTACTCGGGCCCGCAATTCGCTCAGCCCCGCAGCCCCTCAGACCACCGCACCATTGTCCGGATCGTCATACTCATCCCGGTCCGGCTTCATCCGCGCCACCAGGCTGATGATCCCGCCGAACACCCCGATGATGGCCAGCCACCCGAAGTAGTCCGGCGTGTCCCACTTCAGCAGCGTGTGCAGCACCAGGAACCCCACGCCGCCCAGCAGCAGCGTCCACGACGCCAGCGTGGCCGCGGCGACCTGCGGCAGCGGCGGGTCCGGCGGCTCGTAGTGCTCGACGTGGTCCAGGGGGTCGACCGTGGTCTCGTCGGTCGGTTCGACGATCTCCGGGTGCCAGGCCGGCTGCGGGTCGAGGACCGGGTAGCGCACGATCTTGCGCGGTGCCGGGGCCTGCGGTCCCTGCGGCTGCGGGTCGGGGGCGGACTCGCCGTGGAAGGCGACGACCAGCTTGTCGAACTCCACGCGCTCGCGCGCGATGCGTTCGTCCTCGGTCTCGGGCTCGTCGGAGGCGGGCTCGTCGGGCGTGTCGGACCCGCCGGACAGGCCGGACAGATCCACCAGGTCCGGTAGATCGGTCAGATCGTTCAGCTCGGGCCGGTCCGACTCCGCGCCGTCGGCGGCGGCCTCGGCGGTCGCCACCTCCTCGGCGGGCGCGTCGGCCGGCTCCCTCGACTCGGCGGGCTCCTCGGGCAGGCCGGGCCCCGGTTGTTCGCTGGCGGTGCTCACATCAATTCCCCAACCCGGCGACCCGCCGGACGAATTCCACGCTTCCGGCATAGATCTGTTCCGCGTCGTGGTCCAGGGTGGCCACGTGCGAGCTCTTCTCCAGCACCTTCTCGGTCACGTCGGTGGAGGAGACGCGGGACAGGATCACGGCGCTGTTCGACGGATGGACGACCGGGTCCTGCGCCGACCGGTACAGCAGGGTCGGCTGCGTGACCTTGGGCAGGTCGGCCTGGACGGTGCGCCAGCCCCCGGCGAAGGAGTCCAGGGCCTTCAGGGGCACCCGGTCGTAGGCCAGTTCGCTGACACCCTGCTTGTTGATCGCGTTCCCGATCCCGGGGACGCTGGGCACCAGGTGCTTGAGCACCGGCACCAGTCTGATCACCGCCTTGTCGGGCTTGACCGAGGCGTTGACCAGCACGATCCCCGCGACGTCGGCCCCGTGCCGCTCGGCCAGCCGCAGGGTGAGCGTGCCGCCCATCGACAGGCCCATGACGAACACCCGGTCGTACCCGGCCTGCAGCTCGTGGAACGCCCGGTCCACCTCGGCGTACCAGTCGTCCCAGGTGGTGACCTGCATGTCGTGCCAGTCGGTGCCGTGTCCGGGCAGCCGCGGCAGCCGCACCCCGAACCCGGCCTCCGCCAGGTACTCCGCCCAGGGGCGCAGCGACTGCGGCGAGCCGGTGAAGCCGTGGCACAAAAGCACGCCGATCCGCGGTGCGGCCTGGCCGGCCGGCTCGCTCTGGTCGTGCGAAAACGGTTCGGCACCGGGGAGCACGGGCGCGGTCATGGTCACCATCGTTCCACGGCGGACGGGGGGAGTACAGCGACGCCGCACGCAGTAGTGTTCGCTTCGGAAACCCGAAGATAACCCCGCGCGTTGCAGGTATGAAGTCACTGTACGCGTATACCGCCCTACGGAGAGGCAGACGGTTGTTCTACGGCTTGCTCAAGGTCATCTTCCTGGGGCCGCTTCTCCGGGTGCTCTTCCGGCCGTGGGCCAAGGGGCTTGAGCACATCCCGGCCGACGGTCCGGTGATCCTGGCCAGCAACCACCTGTCCTTCTCCGACTCCTTCTTCATGCCGTTGATGGTCCCGCGGCCGGTGTACTTCCTGGCCAAGAGCGACTACTTCACCGGCAAGGGCGTCAAGGGACGGCTGACCGCGGCGTTCTTCCGCGGCGTGCGCTCGGTCCCGATCGACCGCGCCAGCGCCAAGACCGCCGACCCGGCGCTGAAGACCGCGCTGAAGATCCTGTCCGAGGGCAAGGCCCTGGGCCTGTACCCGGAGGGCACGCGCTCGCCCGACGGCCGCCTGTACAAGGGCCGCACCGGCATCGCGCGCATCGCCCTGGAGTCCGGCATCCCGGTGGTGCCCTGCGCGATGGTCGGGACCTACGAGATCCAGCCCACCGGCCAGGTGATGCCGAAGATCAAGCGGGTCGGCGTGCGCTTCGGCGAGCCGCTGGACTTCTCCCGCTACCGCGAGGTGCCCGGCGCCGTCGACGACCGCTACATCCTGCGCTCCATCACCGACGAGATCATGTACGCGCTGATGGACCTGTCGGGCCAGGAGTACGTCGACATGTACGCCACCGACGCCAAGAAGATCCTGGCCGCCGAGAAGGCGGCCGAACGCGCCGAGCAGCGCGCCGAGGCGAAGAAGGCCGCCGCCGAGGAGCGCCGGGCCGCGATCGAGGAGCAGCGGCAGCTCGAGGCTGACGAGGACGCCCAGCGGCAATGAGCGCGCCGGGGGATCCGTCGTCGGCTGCTGCGCTGTCGCAGGATCCGCAGCCGCAGAGCTTGCAGAGCACGCAGAGCTTGCAGAGTGCGCAAAGCTTGCAGAGCGCCCAGAACGTGCAGAGCCCCCAGAGCCCCCAGAACTCGCAGCCGCAGCCGCAGCCGCAGGAACGCGGAGCCGTCGACACCGCGATGTGGCGCGCGCTCGGCTTCTTCCGCTCTCTCGCGCTCCTCTACGCGATCGCCCGCTTCGCCGCGTCCTACGACCACTACGCGCACACCGGCGGCGCGATCGCGATCCTGTTCACCATGGCTGTCTGGACAGCCTGGACCGGCATCGTCTACCACCGCCCCACCACGACCCGGCGCGCGCTGCTGGCCTTCCTCGCCACCGACTTCGCGGTCGGCGCGGCGTCCGTCCTGAGCACCGACCTGGTCGACACCGCCGCGCGCATCGACGCCGGCGCCCTGACGCTGCCCACGGTCTGGTCCGCGGCCCCGGTGATCGCCGTCGCCATCGCGCTGGGCTGGCGCGGCGGCGTGGCGGCGGCCGCGCTGATGGGCTGCGTGGACCTGCTGGAGCGCGGCGCGCTGAGCCAGGACCTGATCCACAACATCGTGCTGATGGGCCTGACCGGCGCGGCCGTCGGCTACGTCACCGAGCTCGGCCGTACCGCCGAGCTCACCCTGGTGCGGGCCCAGCGCCTGGAGGCCGCCACCCGCGAGCGCCAGCGCCTGGCCCGCGACATCCACGACGGCGTGCTCCAGGTCCTCGCGCTGGTCCAGCGGCGCGGCGCGGAGATCGGCGGCGCCGGCCGGGACCTGGGCCGCATGGCCGGCGAGCAGGAGCTGGCACTGCGGTCGCTGGTGAACAGCTGGCACCAGGTCGACCAGGTTGACCAGGACGCCGGCGACCCGGTGGACCTGGACCTGAGCGCGCTGCTCGGCCGGCTGGCCGGGCCCCGGGTGACGCTGGCCGGGCCGGGGACCGCGGTGCCGCTGCCCAGTCCGGTGGCGCGGGAGGTGGCCGCGGCGGTCGCGGCGGCGCTGGACAACGTCCGCCGGCACGGCGGGCCCGGCGCCGACGGCCTCGGGGCCCGCGCCTGGATCCTCGTCGAGGATGAGCCCGAAGGAGTGACGGTGACGGTCCGCGACGACGGCCCCGGCATCCCCGAGGGCCGGCTGGAGGAGGCGCGCGGCACCGGGCGGCTCGGGGTCGCGCACTCGATCCAGGGCCGCGTGCAGGACGTCGGGGGCCGGGTCGACGTGGTCTCCATCCCGGGCCAGGGCACCGAGGTCGAGATGTGGGTGCCGCGGCTGCCGGTGCCGCGCGCGGCTGCGAGTTCGGTGTCGGCGTTGCGCAAGGCCCTGCGGTGAGCGGGCGTCGCGGCGCCGACGTCATCTGCTCTTCCGACCACAGGCCGATATGGCGAGTGCGATGAGTGGCCCGGCCTCGGTAGGGTCGGGGACCGTGAACACTCAGGTCAGGGTCATGGTCGCCGACGACCACCCGATGTGGCGGGACGCGGTGGCCCGCGACCTCGCCGAGGCCGGGTACGACGTGGTGGCCACGGCGGGGGACGGCGAGGAGGCGGTGCGGCGCGGGACGGTCGCGCATCCGCAGGTCGTCGTGCTGGACATGCAGATGCCCCGGCTGTCCGGGGCGGAGGTGACGGCCCGCCTGGTGGCCGCCGACCCGGATGTCAAGGTATTGGTGTTGTCGGCCTCCGGCGAGCAGCAGGACGTGCTGCAGGCGGTGAAGGCCGGCGCGATCGGCTACCTGGTGAAGTCCGCCAGCCGCGAGGAGCTGCTGGCGGCCGTGGAGCGCATCGCGGTCGGCGACCCGGTGTTCACCCCCGGCCTGGCCGGGCTGGTGCTCGGGGAGTTCCGCAAGCTGGCGATGGTGCCGTCGAGCCCCGGCGCGGGGGCCGCCGACGACGCGCCGCGGCTCACCGAGCGCGAGACCGAGGTCCTGCGGCTGGTCGCCAAGGGCTTGTCGTACAAGCAGATCGCCGACCGCCTGGTGCTCTCGCACCGGACCGTGCAGAACCACGTACAGAACACGCTCAACAAGCTCCAGCTGCACAACCGTGTGGAGCTGGTGCGCTACGCGATAGCCCAAGGGCTCGACGAGGACGAAGAATGAACCACCCGAACGACCTGAACCACCCGGCTGGCCTGACCACCGGCGGCCGCGATCCGGAGCTCAGCGCGGCGCTGGACGCCGGACTGGACGAGTACAACTTCGCCGCCACCGGCACCTCGAAGAAGGACCAGGACGCCTTCTCGGTGAGGGTGACCGACGAGGCCGGCGTGATCGTCGGCGGCCTGACCGCCTGGACCTGGGCCGGCCTGTGCGGCATCAGCATGCTGTGGGTCCGTGCGGATGCGCGCAAGGACGGCTGGGGCTCGAAGATCCTGCTGGCCGCCGAAACCGAGGCCCGGCGGCGTGGCTGCGACCGGGTCGCGGTGTCCTCGTTCACCTTCCAGGCGCCGGACTTCTACAAGCGCCACGGCTACGTCGAGACCGGCCGCACGCTGGGCATCCCCGGCGACGCCGAAGACGTGCACATGTTCAAGCGCCTCGACTGACCCGCCGCCGGTTCATCTCGACCGGCGGTAATCGGACGTGAGGCGGGAGCCGCTGGGTAGCTTCCGCCCCATGGGTGATTTCGACTTCTTCAGCGTCCTGCGCTCCGAGCTGGACACCTACGGCGCGCTGCTCGTCGGTCTGACCAAGGCGGACCTGGAGCGGCAGGTGTCGGCGTGCGCCCCGTGGACCCTCTACGAGCTGACCGACCACCTCGGCAACGGCAACCTGTGGGTCACCACGGCGGTCCAGGAGGGCCACGGCCGCAACGACAAGGAGCGCACCGCGCCGCACGACCCGGCGTCCCTGCACACCTGGTATCTCAGCACCGTCGACCAGATCACCACCGCCCTGTCCGCCGACGCCGCGACCGAGGCCTGGACCTTCAGCAGTCTGATGCCCCGCACCGTCGGCTTCTGGCAGCGCCGGCGCGCGCACGAGACGCGGATGCACCGCTGGGACGCGCAGCACGCGCTCGGCACGGCCGACCCGCTCGACCCGGCGTTCGCCGCCGACGCGGTCACCGAGGTGTTCGAGCTGTTCGCGCCGCGCATGATCCAGCGGGGGCTCGCGGCCGAGCCGGCCAGCGCGCTGCGGCTGACCGCGACCGACGTCGGCCGGTCCTGGGAGTACGGGCCTGGCGAGCCGGTGTCCGAGGTCGCCGGTGCGGCCTCGGACCTGGCGCTGATGCTGTGGAACCGGGTCGGGGTGGACGCCGCCGGGTTGGAGTGGAGCGGCGACCGGGCGGCGGGGGAGCGGGTCGTCAAGGCGCCGCTGGTGCCCTGACCAGCCCTCATGCTCCGAGCGTCACGGGATGAACTGCACGTCCGGGAAGTCCGGCGACGGTCCGTCGAGCAGCGTGCTGTGCCGGTGGCGCAGGTGCAGGTCGAAGAAGGCGAGCGGGTAGGCCTGCTGGATCCGCACGCCTTCGTTCGGGTCCATGGTGCCGACGAAGCCCTGGACGGTCGCCTGGCTCATCCCGAGGATCTTCGCCGCCTGGAGGATTATGCCCTCGGCATCGGTGAACGAGATGTGCTCGGCGCCGTTGAGCTGGAAGTAGCGTCGCCAGCCCCGCAGGTGAGCCCAGAACTCCGCGGCGAAGGGGTCGTTCGCCCTGGTGTAGGCGGCCGCCAGCATCAAGAACGGCTTGTCCACATCGGTGTCGACGGAGGTGCCGGTCAGGCCGTCGAAGGTCATGGCGGCGCGGATGCGGTCGTCGGCGATGGTCGCCAGGGCGGTCGCGGTGCCGCCTTTGGACCAGCCGAACATGCCGATCCGGTCCAGGTCCAGGGCGGCGTGCAGGCCCTCGGGCAGCGGCTTGCGGTCGACGTCGGGGTTGCGGCCGGCGGCGATGTCCTCGACGCGGTCCAGGATGAAGTGGGCGTCGGCCGCGAAGTCGCTCGGGGACATCGGGACGCGGTCGGCGAAGTCGGGGGACAGGACCGGGCCGCCGGGGAACTGGGTGTAGGCGTCGTAGGTGTGGTCCACGGTGACCACGACGTAACCGTGGCTGGCGAGCTGCTGCACGACGGTGGTCGTGTCGGAGCGGTGGTCGTGCGCGCCGTGCGAGAACACGATGACCGGTCGCGGGCGTCCGCCGCGGTGCACCGGGGCGCCGAGGTGCCCGGCGGTGACCGGGACCGGCAGGCTGGTCGGGTCGAAGCCGACGTTCGCGAGCCAGGCCTGGAAGGTGCCGGTGGTCATCCAGGGCGCGACCGGGTAGCGGTCGGCGTCGCGGGCCGGGTACCAGATGCTGGCCATCAGCGGGTAGGGCTGGCCGGGGTTCAGGGGGTCCGGGCGGGCGGTGTCGACGAGGTGCAGGTCCACGGTGCCGACCTGGTGCGGGCCGGTCGGCGGCGGGATGACGAGCTGCGCCGGGGCGGTCGTGCCGGTCGTGCCGGTCGTGACGGTCGTGCCGGTCGGGTCCGTCGCGGTCGTCGTACCGCTCGGGGTTGTCGCCGCCGAGGCGCGGCCGGTCAGGGCCAGGGGCGCCGCCACCCCGGCCGCCAGTGTGGCTCCCAGCAGTGTTCGGCGGGTCGGTGCGTTGCGGCCGGTGAACTGTGTGGTCGTCATGTTCGAACCCTGTCAGCCGACGGCATCGGCGCACATCGGCTCCCAGGCGTAAGCCCCAGGGTGGCACCGCCGCGACGGCACGGCCTGCGACACCGCCGGGACGAAGATCACCTCATGTGACTGGCGTGTCTCGTCAGGTGATCGTCGGCTTCTCGTTACCGTCTCGTAGCGGTTACGGTGGCGGTGATCGTACGGTGACCCAGATCACATCGTGAACATCAGGGAGTGTGGCCATGCGCATCGGAGTGCTGACCGGCGGCGGGGACTGCCCGGGCCTGAACGCGGTGATCCGCGCCGCGGTCCGCAAGGGCGTGCAGTTCTACGGCTTTGAGTTCGTGGGTTTCCGGGACGGCTGGAAGGGGCCGTTGGAACGCATGACGAAGCCGCTGGACGTCGAGGCGGTGCGCGGCATCCTGCCCCGCGGCGGCACCATCCTCGGATCCTCGCGGACCAACCCGTTGAAGGTGGACGGCGGCGTCGAGCGGATCAAGGAGAACTTGCAGGCCGAGGGCGTGGACGCGCTGATCGCGATCGGCGGCGAGGACACCCTCGGCGTCGCGACCATCCTCGGCGACGAGCACGGGGTCCACGTCGTGGGCGTCCCGAAGACCATCGACAACGACCTGAACGCCACCGACTACACCTTCGGCTTCGACACCGCGGTCCACGTCGCGACCGAGGCCATCGACCGCCTGCACACCACCGCCGAGTCGCACTCCCGCGCCCTGATCGTGGAAGTGATGGGCCGGCACGCGGGCTGGATCGCCCTGCACTCGGGCATGGCCGGCGGCGCCAACGTGATCCTGATCCCCGAGGTCACCTTCGACATCGAGGAGGTCTGCGGCTGGATCGAGTCGCGCTTCGCGCGCGGCTACGCCCCGATCGTGGTCGTCGCCGAGGGCGCGCACCCGAAGGACGGCCAGATGCAGATCCAGTCCGGCGAACTGGACGCCTTCGGCCACGTCCGCCTCGGCGGCATCGGCGAACGCCTCGCCGCCGAGATCGAGCGCCGCACGAAGAAGGAGGCCCGCACCACGGTCCTGGGCCACACGCAGCGCGGCGGGACGCCCTCGCCGTTCGACCGGTGGCTGGCGACGCGCTTCGGCCTGCACGCCATCGACGCGGTGCACGACGGGGACTTCGGGAAGATGGTCGCGCTGCGCGGGACGGACATCATCCGGGTGCCGCTGAAGGACGCGACGACGACGCTGAAGACGGTGCCGATGTCTTTGTATGACGAAGCGAAGGTGTTCTTCGGCTAAGCCTGCGGTTCGGCTGAACCGGCCGACATCTGGTGCTTGCGCCCCCTGCCCACTAACGTCCTCATTTCGGACCGGTGGCAGGGGGCGTTTTATGGCTCAGCGCACGAAGATGGCCGCGGTGCGGTGGACGCCGCCGGCGAATCCGCGTCCGGTGCGGCGCCGCGGTGATGCGCGGACGCTGCCGGAACCGCGGCGCATCGAACTGCCGGGAGCCGGCCCGGAGCACATCGCGGTCGATGCGGCGGGGACGCTGTTCACCGGCCTCGCCGACGGCCGCATCCTGCGGGTGACGCCGGAGGGCGAGGCGCGCACCGTCGCCGATACCGGCGGCCGTCCGCTCGGGCTGGAGATGCTCGGCGAGGACGCGCTCGTGGTCTGCGACGCTTATCGCGGGTTGCTGGAGGTTCAGCTCTCCGACGCGACGGTCCGGGTGCTCGTGTCCGAGGTCGAGGGCGAGCCGCTGACCTTCTGCAGCAACGCCGCCGTCGCCGCCGACGGGAGCACCTACTTCACGCAGTCCTCGCGCCGCTACAACATCGACTCCTACCGTGGCGACCTGTTCGAGCACTCCACGACCGGCCGTCTGTTCCGCTACCGCGACGGCGCTGTCGAGGTCATCGCGGACGGCTTCGCGTTCGCCAACGGCATCGTGCTCGTCGACGACGACGACGACGGCGACGGCGCCGCCGCTGTCGTGGCCGAGACCGGCGGCTACTGCCTGACCCGCGTCGAACTCGAAGGCCCCGACACCGGCCGCAAGTCGCCCTTCGGCCCGCCGCTGCCCGGCTTCCCCGACAACCTCACCCGCGACGCCGAAGGCCTGATCTGGATCGCCATGGTCACACCCCGCGACCCGGCGCTCGACTGGCTCCTGCCCCGGCACCCGCGGCTGCGTTCGCTCGTCTGGGCTACGCCGCAGCGTCTCCAGCCGGGGGAGAAGGACATGGCGTGGGCCATCGCGGTCAACGCTGAGGGGGAGCAAGTACGTGAGCTGCGTGCGTGGGGCGTCGGTTATAAGGCGGTCACCGCAGCGCGCCGTAGCGGGGAGACGCTATATCTCGGGAGCCTCACGGAACACGCTATAGGCGTCGTCGAACTCGGCTCTCTATAGCGCTGCCCCGGGACCAGCGCCTACTCCCCCCGGAGTACCCGTTCGGTCCGCACAGCCTCCGCTGGACGGATACCCGCGCACGGCGATCTGATCTAGCGTTCAAGCATGACCGAGCAGCCGCATCCGCCTTCGCGCCCCTGGCTGGCGTGGCTGTGGATGGAGCGCTCCACGGTCGCGCTGCCGTTGATCCTGCTCGTCGTCGACGTGCTCGGGACCTGGGGCGCCTACGGTCACTGGCACGACACCGCGAGCAAGACCGTCGAGTACGGGGTCCGGTCGCTGGACTGGTTCGGCTGGGTGCTGGTGGTCGCCGGCCCCGTCGCGCTGCACCATCGGCGGCGGGCGCCGCGGGTCGCGTTGGCGGTGTGCCTCGGTGCCACCCTGCTGTACCTCCTTATGGGCTACGCCTACGGGCCGATCTTCCTGAACGCCCTGCTCGCGGTGATCGTCATCGGCGGCACCGGCTACCGGCGGGAGATGTGGGTCGGGTCCCTGCTGTTCGCGATCGGGATGATCTTCGTGCCGACGCACAGTGCCAAGGGCCAGCTGCGCAGCAGTCCCACCGAGATCCTGTTCACCGCCGGCTGGCTGCTCGCGCTGCTGATGCTGGCCGAGTTGTTCCGGCTGCTGCGGCAGCGTGCGCTGGAGGCGCAGAAGGCCCGCTACCAGGAGGAGAAGGCCCGGGAGCAGGAGTCGCGGCGGCAGGCCAGCGAGGAGCGGCTGGAGATCGCCCGGGAGCTGCACGACGTGCTGGCGCACTCGATCTCGCTGATCGCGGTGCAGGCCAACGTGGCGCTGGAGGTCATGGACCGCCGCCCCGAGCAGGCCCGGATCGCGCTGTCCGCGATCAAGGACGCCAGCCGCTCGGCGCTCGGCGAGGTGCGCTCGGTGCTGACCGTGCTGCGCGGCGATCGGGCCGCGCCCCGTGACCCGGCCCCGGACCTGGGGCGGCTGGGGCACCTGGTGGACCTGGCCGAGGCCGCCGGGTTGAAGGTGGCGCTCAGCATGGTCGGGGACGTCGCGCACGTGCCGCTGGCGGTGAGCCAGGCCGGGTACCGGATCGTGCAGGAGTCGCTGACCAACGTGGTGCGGCACGCCGGGGCCGAGCGCGCCGCGATCCTCGTGGAGTCCTCCGACGGCCTGCACCTGCGGGTCACCGACGACGGCCGCGGCTGTCCGCTGGGGGAGACCGGGACCGGCAACGGCCTGCCCGGCATGCGGGAGCGGGCCACGGCCTTCGGCGGCACGCTCACCGCCGGTCCGAACCCCGGCGGCGGCTTCCGGGTCGACGCCCGCATCCCCTTCCGGGCGTCGGCCGCCGATTGGTCCGGCGACACCGCCGAACCCGCCGAACCCATTGAAACCACCGAACCCACCGAAACCGCAGAATCCCCCCTTGCCGAGGAGCAGTCATGATCAGAGTCCTGCTCGCCGACGACCAGGCGCTGGTGCGCGCGGGTTTTCGCGCACTTTTGGAGGTGCAGGACGGCATCGAGGTGGCCGGCGAGGCCGCCGACGGCGCCGAGGCCTACCGCCTGGCCGCCGACCTGGCCCCGGACGTCATCCTGATGGACATCCGCATGCCCGGCACCGACGGCCTGGAGGCCACCCGCCTGATCACTGCCGACGAGAAGCTCTCCGGCGTCCGCATCCTCATCCTGACCACCTTCGAGCTCGACGAGTACGTCTTCGAGGCGATCCGGGCCGGCGCCAGCGGCTTCCTGCTGAAGGACACCGAGCCCGCCGACCTGCTGCGCGGCCTGCGCGCGGTGGCCGCCGGCGAGGCCCTGCTCGCACCCAGCGTCACCCGTCGGCTGATCGAGGAGTTCGCGGTCCGCAGCAAGCGCACCGGCCCCAACCCGGCCGCCGAGCAGATCAAGGCCCTGACCGACCGCGAACGCGAGGTCCTGGCGCTGGTCGCGGCCGGGCTGAGCAACGAGGAGATCGCCGACCGCCTGGTGCTCAGCCCGCTCACCGCAAAGACGCACGTCAGCCGCAGCATGGTCAAGCTCGGCGCGCGCGACCGGGCGCAGCTGGTAGTGCTGGCGTACGAGTCGGGACTGGCCCGGCCGGGCTGGCTGGACTAGCTGTACTGGCCGGGGCGGCTGAACCGGCCGAAACACGGTCGCAACCCCGCCCACGGCACTCGCCAGCACTGCACCAATACACCCCGCTACAACGCCAGGACCTGCTATTACATCGGTTCTGCGGCTCGGACCGGGCGGTCCCACGCACTGGACGCGCGCACAGGACGCACCCCGGTTTCGCGTACTCTGGCTCAATGAGCGAAGTTGTCGGGAATCCGGCCGGTACCGGACCCATCGAAGACACATGGTCCGCGCTTCCCGCGGGCCAGCAGCCGGACTGGCCGGACGCCGCCGAGCTGTCCACCGTCGTCTCCGAGCTCCGCTCGTATCCGCCGCTGGTCTTCGCCGGTGAGGCCGACCAGCTCAAGGACCGGATCGCCGCGGTGTCCCGGGGCGAGGCCTTCATGCTCACCGGCGGCGACTGCGCCGAGACGTTCGCCGGCAACACCGCCGACGCGATCCGGGCGAAGCTGAAGACGCTGCTGCAGATGGCCGTCGTTCTCACCTACGCGGCCTCGCTGCCGGTGGTGAAGGTCGGCCGCATCGCCGGGCAGTACTCCAAGCCCCGCTCCAGCTCCACGGAGACCCGCGACGGGATCACGCTTCCGGCGTACCGCGGGGACTCGGTCAACGGCTTCGACTTCACCCCCGAGGCCCGCACCCCGGACCCCAAGCGGCTGCTGCGCATGTACCAGTCCAGCGCCTCCACACTGAACCTGGTCCGCGCGTTCACCACCGGCGGCTACGCCGACATGCGGCAGGTGCACGCCTGGAACCAGGACTTCGTGGCCGGGTCGCCGTCCGGCGAGCGCTACGAGGTGCTGGCCGGCGAGATCGACCGCGCCCTGCAGTTCATGCGCGCGTGCGGCACCGACCCGGAGGAGCTGCGCACCGTCGAGTTCTACGCCGCGCACGAGGGCCTGGTGCTCCCGTACGAGTCGGCGCTGACCCGCATCGACTCGCGCACCGGCAAGCCCTACGCGACCAGCGGCCACTACGTCTGGATCGGCGAGCGCACCCGGGACCTGAACGGCGCGCACGTCGAGTACTTCAGCCGGATCAGCAACCCGATCGGGATCAAGCTGGGCCCGGGCACCCGGCCCGAGGACGCCCTGGCGTACCTGGACCGGCTGGACCCCGAGCGCGAGCCCGGCCGGCTGTCGTTCATCGTCCGCATGGGCGCCGGGCAGGTGCGCGAGAAGCTGCCGGCGCTGGTGGAGAAGGTCCGCAGCGAGGGCCACAAGGTGGCCTGGATCTGCGACCCGATGCACGGCAACACCTTCGAGGCGCCCTCGGGCCACAAGACCCGGCGCTTCGACGACGTGCTCGACGAGGTCAAGGGCTTCTTCGAAGTGCACCACGGCCTGGGCTCGCACCCCGGCGGCATCCACGTCGAGCTCACCGGCGAGGACGTCACCGAGTGCGTCGGCGGCGGCGCGGAGATCGCGTTCGACGCGCTGCACCAGCGCTACGAGACGCTGTGCGACCCCCGGCTGAACCGCAGCCAGTCGCTGGACCTGGCGTTCCTCGTCGCGGAGATGCTGCGCGCCAAGCGCTGAGCCGTTTCCGCACACCGAACACTTCCGAATCGACCACACGGCTCCCGTCCCGGCCTCCCCGGGGCGGGAGCGATACGTTTCAGAGCATGGCGACTCTGAGCATCCAGCACCCCATCGACCTCCGCAGCGACACCGTCACCAAGCCCTCCGTGCCGATGCGCGAGGCGATGGCCGCCGCCGAGGTCGGCGACGACCAGTACGGCGAGGACCCCACCGTCCGGCGGCTGGAGGAGACCGTCGCGGCCCTGTTCGGGTACCCGGACGCGATGTTCGTCCCGACCGGCGTGATGGCCAACCACATCGGGATCCGCCTGCAGGTCGCCCCCGGCGAGGAGGTGATCTGCGACGCCGACGCGCACATCGTGGCGCACGAGAACGGCGGCCTGGCGGCGCACGCCGGGATCCAGACCCGCACCCTGCCCTCGACGCGCGGGCTCCTGGACCCCGCCGCCCTCGCCGCGATGATCCGCGTCGGCGACCGCTACACGGTTGGTACCCGCGCACTGGAGGTCGAGAACACGCATAACCGGGGCGGCGGCGCCGTGTATCCCATCGACACCCTGCGGGAAATCAGGGCTCTGGCGGACTCCTTCAACCTCGGGGTACATCTGGACGGCGCGCGGATCTGGAACGCCCACAAGGCCAGCGGCGTCCCGTTGAAGGACTACGGCGCCATCGGGCACACCATGTCCGTCTGTATGTCCAAGGGCCTCGGCGCCCCGGCCGGCTCGCTGGTGCTGCTGCCGCCGGACCGCTCCGAGGAGGCGCGGGCGCTGCGCCGCCGGCTCGGCGGTTCGATGCGCCAGGTCGGGATCCTGGCCGCCGGCGCGCAGTACGCCCTGGAGAACAACCTCGACCGGCTGTCGCAGGACCATGAGAACGCCACGCGCATCGCGGCGGCGCTGCGCGCGGCCGGGGCCTCGGTTCGTGAACCGGAGACGAACATCGTCCTCGTCGACGTCGACGACGCCCCGAACGTCGCAAAGGAATGTTTCGCCCTGGGTGTGCGCATCTCGCCCTTCGGGCCGAAACTGCTGCGGATCGTGACGCATTTGGACGTGTCGGCGCAGGACTGTGACACCGCCGCCGACGTGGTTTCCTCCGTCTTGATGCAATCCCCTGAGAGGGGCTAGGGTCGGCCCCGGCTAAGCCGGTCGTCGCAAGCAGCGAGCAAGGTGGGGAGAAGCCCGATGGGCTGGATGAACAAGCTGTTCGGTTCCGAGGAGGAAGTCGGTCCGGAGGAGGCGCACCGCCGCACTCTGGAGGCTGAGAAGGCCGAGGCGGAGTCGAAGGCTCCGGCCAAGAAGGCTCCTGCGAAGAAGGCCGCCTCCAGCGAGCACGAGCACGCCGAGCACGAGCCGGCCGCGAAGAAGGCCGCCGCCGTGCCCGCTCCCCGTGCCGCCGCGGCCCCGGCCGCCGCGCACACGCACGCGCCGGTCCAGAGCGGCTCCCCGACGCACCCGACGGTGTCCAAGGGCACGGGCAAGACGCTCGAGCACGACCAGATGCTCACCGTCCACATCCTCACCCACGTCCCCGAGCACTCCCCGCGCGAGGACGACCCGCACTACCACCTCTTCGAGCAGGCCAAGGCCCGCCTGAAGCGGCAGGGCATGTGGAAGTGCATCATCGACGACGACCTCTGCGACGGCCAGCCGGAGCTGCACCACACCCACGTGGAGTTCTCGCAGATCAACCAGGTCGACGAGAAGAAGATCATGCAGGCCCTGGGTCTGCACTTCGAGACCGACGAGGACTTCCAGAAGTGGGCCGAGTCCCCCGGCAACCTGGAAGTGCTGTGCGCCAACCACCACCGTGCGCACTACGGCATCCACGTCATACCCGGCCCGCTGTGGGAGGCGCTGCGCTTCCACAAGACCGGCACCGGACCCGCGGCCGAGTTCGTGCCCGCCGACGACGTCGAAGCCAACACGGCCGCGGGCAGCGGGGACGACGAGAAGCCGGCGGCGAAGGCGGCCGCGAAGAAGACGGCGAAGTAGGGTTCTTATAAAGCGTCGCCCGACCGGGTTCCGGTCGGGCGACGCTTGGTTTTTCGGTGGCCGGTGCGAAAAACGAATCATCGACGTCCACGGGCCCGACCTCGTCCGGGGACGCGTGCCGGCCGCCGAGCGCGGGCTGGCGGACCGGGCCGCGTTCGTCGAAGGCCCTGCCGCGGACCACACCGAGCCCGCAGACCTCGTCCTGAGCCATCGGTGCGTATCAGGCGTTCGGCTCGATCCCCGAGGCTCTGGAGGCCCTGCGCGGCCGCGTGCGGCCGCCGAGCTCCGCGCGAAGCTCGACGAGCACCTGTCGATCTGGCTGCGCGGCACGCACGGTGTGTTCGGCTTCGCCTACCTGATTCTCGGCGTGTCCGCCTGATCGGCGTGAGTTTCGACAGCGCCGCCCCCGCGCCGACCCTGGCCCGCCCCCTGTCAGGGTTCGATCAGGGCAATCCCAGGGTCCGCCCCGGACCCCCGCTTCCTGCGGCGCGGCCACAGTTGAAGCCATGACGAACAAGACCTTCACCGCCACCACCGCCGCGGCCGCCCTGGGCGTCCTGACCATCCTCGGCTGCTCGGCGGCGACCGCCGACGCCTCCGCCGCGAAGCCCGCCATCACCGCGGCCCACCTGACCGGCTTCACCACAAACGACGGCCCCACCGAGCAGGTGACCCTCTCCGGCGCGGTCGGCGACTGGGGCCAGGGCGTCAGCGTCAACCCGGACGGCTCGGTCAACCCCGAGCACAACAGCCAGCTGGAACTCCAGCTCCAGCGCGGCAGCTTCCGCCTCGACATCGCCTCGATCGACAAGGCCTTCGTCTCGGCGATGGCCCACCAGTTCCCGTCGGACCCGGCCACCTGCTCGGGCCACATCGCCGTGACGCAGCACGTGCCGGTCGTGACGGGCTCCGGCACCGGCGCCTACAAGGGCGTCTCCGGCGACTTCACCCTGACCATCAGCCTCGACGAGGTCGACAAGCCCACCGCCGGCCAGCCCTGCGACGGCACCCAGCCCTTCCTGAACCAGACGATCATCACGGCCGGCCCCGGGAACCTCCGGTTCTAGAACGCGCTCCAGAACCTCTCACGCCAACCGCCGGTCGCTCGCCCAACGGGTGAGCTCCCGGCGGTTCGACAGTTGCAGCTTGCGCAGCACCGAAGACACATGCGTCTCAACGGTCTTGATCGAGATGACCAACTCGCGCGCGACCTCCTTGTAGGCGTAGCCCCGCGCGATGAACCGCAGGACCTCCCGCTCGCGCGGCGTCAGCCGGTCCAGCTCCTCGTCCCGCGCCGCCGCGCCGCCGCTGGAGAAGGCGTCGAGCACGAATCCGGCGAGCCGCGGCGAAAAGAACGCGTCGCCCTCGGCCACCCGCCGCACCGCGTCGGCGAGCTCGGCGCCGCTGATGGATTTGGTGACGTAGCCGCGCGCCCCGGCCCGGATGACCGCGATGACGTCCTCCGCCGCGTCGGAGACCGACAACGCGAGGAAGCGCACGTCCGGCAGCCCTGCCGCGGTCCGCGCCAGCACCTCGACGCCGCCGCCACCCGGCAGGTGCACGTCGAGGAGCACGACCTGCGGCCGGGTCGCCGTGATGACAGCGACGGCCCGGTCGGTGTCGTCCGCCTCGCCGACGATCTCGATCGCCGTCCCCGCGGCCTCGGCGGCTCGGCGCAGCTCGGTGCGGACTCCGGCGCGGAACATCTGGTGGTCGTCGACGAGGACGACCGTGATCGGATCCGCTGCCCGGGAATCGCTGACGATGCCTCCGTCAACGCCTGCTTCTTCGCGTGCTTCGTCACTCACAGCGCATCTCCAATCGAACCTCGGTCCCGGCCCCTGGCGCCGTCCGCACCTCGGCCACCCCGCCGTGCCGCGCCATCCGCCCGACGATCGACTCCCGGATCCCCATCCGGTCCGCCCCCACCGCGTCCAGCTCGAAGCCGGGCCCGCGATCCCGCACGTAGACCGCGACCCGCCGCTGCCCCGCCGAGCCCTCGTCCTCCACCTCCGCGAACACCGAGATCGGCGCGCCCCCGGCGTACTTCGCCGCGTTCACCAGCGCCTCGCGCGCGGCCGCGACGCACGCGCCGAGCCCGTCCCCGAGCTCCGCGTCCCCGACCGCGACCACCTCGACCCGCACCCCGTGCCGGTCCTCCACCTCGGCCGCCGCGGCCCGCACCGCCGCCGCGAACGTCTCCGGCTCCGTCCCGTCCTCCGCCCGCCCTCGCCGGTCGTAGAGCCAGGCCCGCAGCTCTCGCTCCTGAGCCCGCGCCAGCCCCGCGACGTCAGCCGGATCGGCGCGCTGGATGAGCGTCAGCGTGTGCAGCACCGAGTCGTGCATGTGCGCCGCGACCTCGCCGAACTGCTGCGCGCGGATGCGCTCGGCCCGCTCGGCGTCGAGATCGCGCAGCACCCGCAGCAGATACGGCAGCGCGATCAACACCCCGCCGGAGAACAGGATGAGCGCCGCGACGACCGCACTGGTCTCCGCGGCGAACGAAGCACCATTCGTCAGCAGCCGCACCAGCGCACCACCGATGACCAGCGCCCCGATCGCGGTCCGGGCATCGACCGCCCGCCGCCCCCGATCCCGCACGCCGAGCCACGTCCCGCGCCGCTCCGCAGCCAGATCCCGCAGCACCAGCACCATGCCGACCACCACCGCGGCCAGCGGTATCAGAGCCCGCATCTGATCGGCGGAACTGGGCCCGTCGAGCGCCGTCACGACCACGACGCCCACAGCCACCAGCAGCGGACCGGAGGCACCACGCACCCCGGCGGAGGACGGTCGCAGCATGCCAGCCATGGTCACACGCCAGTCGCCGCCGGCGCATCAGGGGCGACCCCGAGGGTTTCTCAGGGTCCGGACCCCGGCTAAGCCATCCGGCGCTCGGTGAAGCAGGGCGCGAGCGCGTCGTGCGCCCAGTAGCTCGGCCTGCCGAGGTACGCGCCGAGGGCGGTGAGGATTCCGCTGACGGAATCGGACTCGCCGAACCGTGCCATCTGATCAGCGCCGACGGCACCATGGAATTCGGCGACGGCCTGGACCGGGGTTTGTCCGGCACGCCGCGACCACCTTCGAAAAGAAGTTGTCCCACCCGAACCGGGGATCGTCGAGCGGACGGCCGCGCCGTCAGCGACGGCCTCGTAGGCGCTCGCAGGTATGACGACGGGGGAGTTTCCACCCCATGGCGAATACCGCGTTCCGCTTCCCCCGGGAGAAACCGTCCCGCCGGCTTCTCCCGACCCCGCCGTCCGTCTCAGGACGCGTCCGGCTGCTCCACCAGCTGCGCGATGTACAGCGGCTCCCCGAGCTGGCCGATCAGGTCCAGCTGGGTCTCCAGGTAGTCGATGTGGTGTTCCTCGTCGGCGAGGATCTCCTCGAACAGGTTCGCTGACGTGACGTCCCCACGCTCGCGCATCAGCTTGATGCCGTTGCGCAGCCGCTCCACGGCCGCGACCTCGACCTTCATGTCGGCGTTGAACATCTCGGTGACGGTCTGGCCGATTTCCAGCGGGAACAGCTTCTGGAAGTTGGGCAGTCCCTCCAGGAAGATGATGCGCTCCGCGAGCTTGTCCGCGTGCTTCATCTCGTCGATGGACTCGCTGCGGGTGTACTCGGCGAGCTTCTTCCAGCCGCGGTTGTCCTGCAGCTTGTAGTGCAGCCAGTACTGGTTGATGGCCGTCAGTTCGGCTGTGAGCTGCTCGTTGAGGAACGCGATGATGTCCTTGTCACCCTGCATGGCGTCCGATACTGCCAGAGCCGCCGATCCGGGAGGTAACGGCGTGTGCGCGGATTGCGCCGAATGGGGACGTCCTCGGGCTCGCCGAAGTGCCCCGCCGTGAGGATGACCAGCGGGTTCAGCCCAGGGCCGGCAGCGCGGCCGGGCAGTCCGGCGCGTGCTCGAACACCGGGAGGGCCGGGAGCGCGGGGCGTGCCGGGCGCGTCGGCGCGGGCACCGGCAGCCGCTCGGCCTCGGGCATCGAGTCCACCGGCGCCGAGTCGGCGACCCGGGCCGCGGCGAGCAGGCAGCTCAGCCGCTTCACGCAGGTCCCGCACGCGGAGCCCGCGCCGGTCGCCTTGCGCACCTGCTTGACCGACTTGGCACCTAGCGCGACGACGGCGTCCACCTCGGCGGTGGTCACTGCGTGGCATATGCAGGCGTACAAGCGGGGCTCCGGCGCTCGGCGGGTTCGGGATCGGCAGACTTAGGGGAGCCTAAGCTACCTAACGGCCACCTGCCAAGTCCCCGCGGTACGTGCGGTGCACCACATCTGGGACGATGGTCCCCATGGGGCAGCCGGGATCAGGGGTGGACACAGAAGGCGAGACGGTGCAGTCCGACGATCGGCTCCCGCCCGGCCAGCGCATGCAGCGCGGGGAGTGGCCGGTGCTGCACTACGGCCCGGTGCCCCGCTTCAAGCCCGCGACCTGGGACTTCCGCGTGACGGGCGCCACCGCCGACGGCGCGCAGGCGATCTGGTTCCACGAGGAGTTCGGGGCGCTGCCGTCCGTCGAGGTGACCGCCGACTTCCACTGCGTCACCAAGTTCACGATGCTGGACGCCCCCTGGCGCGGCGTCAGCGGCCGCACCGTCCTCGAGCTCGCGCCGCCGGCCCCGGACGCGACGCACGTCACGGTCTGGGCGGAGTACGGCTACAGCTCGAACCTGCGCATCGAGGATCTGCTGCGCGAGAACGTCCTGTTCGCGACGCACTACGCCGGCGTCCCGCTCACCCCCGAGCACGGCTTCCCGCTGCGGCTGATCGTGCCGCACCTGTACGCGTGGAAGGGCCCCAAGTGGGTTCGCGGGATCGAGTACCTCACGACGGACCGGCGCGGGTTCTGGGAGGAGCGCGGGTACCACAACATCGGGGACCCGTGGAAGGAACAGCGGTACTCCTACCAGGAGGACCCGGGGGACGGGCCTCCGCTGTAGTCCTGTTCCGCTGTAGTCCTTGTGTAGTTCTCCCCGGAGTCAGGTCGTCCGGATCCGGCGCAGCACGGCCCGCCACAGCGTCCCGGGCCGCCCGAGCGCGCGCAGCCGCTGCTGCGGTGCGGACGTGGGGGTGTCGCGTTGCTCACCCCGCGCCAGCGCGAACGCGCCACCGTCCAGCTCGTATTCACCCAGGACACGGGGTCTGCGCCGTCGCTCGCTCACCCTCCCATTGAGGGATAGAACCGGCCATTCCGCCAGCCGGCGCCGCCCGGGCGCGGTTTGACGCCCGATGATCGCTGCGGGATGCTGCACGCGGGATGGTCGGCAGGAATCCGGTGCGAATCCGGAACGGTCCCGCCACTGTGATCAGGGAGCGCCTCCCGCTTGCGAAGCCACTGGGACGTCAGCGTTCTGGGAAGGCCGGGCAGGCGCGCGGATCTGAGAGTCAGGAGACTACGACCGTCCCCCGGCACGCCGCTCCCGCGGCGTGTTCTTGTGAAGAGACCTGTCGGGCGTGGATACCCGTGAGGAGCTGATCCGGCGTGCCGCCGTACCCGTTCACCGCCGTCGTGGGTCTTGACGACCTCCGGCTGGCCCTGCTGCTGAACGCCGTGTCCCCGGCCGTCGGCGGCGTCCTCGTGCGCGGCGAGAAGGGCACCGCGAAGTCGACGATCGTGCGCGCCCTGGCCGCGGTGCTGCCGCAGATCGCCGTGGTCCCCGGCTGCCGCTTCTCCTGCGACCCCGCCGCGCCCGACCCCGCCTGCCCCGACGGCCCGCACACCGCGTCCTCCGCTTCCTCCGCACCCTCCGCACCCTCAGCGTCCTCCGCATCCGCGGCCGGCGCCGTGGCCTCGCAGTCCCACCCGGCGCGCCTCGTCGAGCTGCCCGTCGGCGCGACAGAGGATCGGCTCGTGGGCTCCCTGGACCTGGAGAAGGTACTGGCCTCCGGCGTCGCGGCCTACGAACCGGGCCTGCTGGCGGCGGCGCACCGCGGCCTGCTCTACGTGGACGAGGTCAACCTCCTGCACGACCACCTCGTCGACCTCCTCCTCGACGCGGCCGCCATGGGCGTCGCGCACGTCGAGCGCGAAGGCGTCTCGATCTCCCACGCCGCACGCTTCCTGCTGGTCGGCACGATGAACCCGGAAGAAGGCGAGCTGCGGCCCCAACTGCTCGACCGCTTCGGCCTGACCGTCGAGGTCCGCGCGAGCCGCGACCCCGCCGAGCGCGCCGAGGTCGTGCGTCGGCGACTGGCGTACGAGGCCGACCCGGAGGGCTTCGCCGCGGCCTGGGAGCAGGCGGACAAGGAGACGGCCGCACGCATCGAGGCCGCGCGTGCGCTGCTGCCGTCGGTGACGCTGCCGGACGCGGAACTGCTGCGGATCACCCGCATCTGCGCGGCCTTCGAGGTCGACGGGATGCGCGCGGACCTGGTCACGGCACGCGCCGCGACGGCGCTCGCCGCCTGGGCCGGCCGGACTGAGGTCATCGCCGAGGACGTGCGCCAGGCGGCGATGCTGGCGCTGCCGCACCGGCGACGGCGGCATCCGTTCGACGCGCCGGGGCTGGACGAGGAGCGCTTGGACGAGGCCATGGATGATGCTGCGGACGGGGATGAGGACCCTGATCCCGGCCCTGGCCCCGGCGGCCCTGATGGCGACGGTTCCGACACTCCCGACGCCCCGAACCAGCCGAACGACCCGCGCGCCGCCGCCGCACCGGACACCGATCCCGAGCGGTCCCGCACGCCGCAGTCCGGTCCCGAGGCCACCGCCGGACCCGACGCGGTCGGCGCGGACTCTCCTGTCGAGTCGACCGAAGCCGCTCCGGATGCCGCGCGCCGGCCGCGCTCTGCCGCCGCGGGTGAGCAGGGAGTGGCGACTCCGAGCGAGCCCTTCAAAGCCCGCCTGTTACAGGTCTCCGGCGTCGGCACCGGCGCCGAAGGCCGCCGCTCCCGCGCCCGCGCCACCGGCGGCCGCACGGTCGGCGCACGTCCCGGAGCCCACGGCCTCCACCTCGTCGCGACCGTCCGCGCCGCCGCGCCCGAGCAGGTCGCCCGAGGCCGACGCGAGGGCGCGATCCGCCTGCGCTCCGAAGACCTGCGCGAGCCGATCCGCGAGGGCCGCGAAGGCAATCTCGTCCTGTTCGTAGTAGACGCCTCCGGCTCGATGGCCGCCCGGCAACGCATGGCCGCCGTCAAGGGCGCGATCCTCTCCCTCCTCCTCGACGCCTACCAGCGCCGCGACAAGGTCGGCCTGGTCACCTTCCGAGGCCGCGACGCCGAAGTCGCCCTCCCGCCGACCTGGTCCGTCGACGCCGGCGCCGCCCGCCTCACCTCGCTCCCGACCGGCGGCCGCACTCCGCTCGCCGCCGGCCTGCTGCAAGCCGCTGACGTTTTGCGCGTCGAGCGCATGCGCGACCCGAACCGCCGGCCGCTGGTCCTCGTCGTCACCGACGGCCGCGCCACGCAGGCGATCTCCTCGTCATCGTCCGCCGCCGCGCCGCGCGCGACCGCCTCGCCGCGCGCAACAGCCTCGCGTGCCGCCGGAGCCGACCCTCTCGCCGACACCCGCCGCGCCGCGGCCCACCTCCGCCAGGCCGTGGCCACCCTCGGCGGCAGCGCCGTCGTCGTCGACTGCGAGTCCGGCCCGGTCCGCCTGGGCCTGGCCGCGCGCCTGGCCGCCGACCTCGCCGCCGACCATCTGCCGCTCACCGACCTCGCCGCCGACGCGCTCACCGCGGCGGTGCACGGCAACCGACCCCGCTCCGACCGGAGGGCCGCCTGATGCCGCAGGGCCAACCCGAACACGTCCCCGACGACGGCCTCACCACGCGCCAGCGCCGCAACCGGCCGCTGACGATCGTGCACACCGGCCCCGGCAAGGGGAAGTCCACCGCCGCCTTCGGCCTGGCCCTGCGCGGCTGGAACCAGGGCTGGCCGATCGGCGTCTTCCAGTTCGTCAAGTCGGCCAAGTGGCGCATCGGCGAGGAGACCGCGCTCAAGGCGCTCGGCGAGCTGCACGCGCGCACCGGCCAGGGCGGCGTCGTCGACTGGCACAAGATGGGCGAGGGCTGGTCGTGGATCCAGCGCGACCTGCACTCCGATCCCGAGCTGCAGGCCGACAACGCCCGCGCTGGCTGGGAGCGCATCAAAGCCGACCTGGCCGCCGAGACCTACCGCCTGTACGTCCTGGACGAGTTCACCTACCCGATGAAGTGGGGCTGGGTGGACGTCGAGGACGTGGTGAAGACCCTCGCCGACCGTCCGGGCACCCAGCACGTCGTCATCACCGGCCGCGACGCCGCGCCGGAGCTGCTCGACGCCGCCGACCTGGTCACCGAGATGACCAAGGTCAAGCACCCCATGGACGCCGGTCAGAAGGGCCAGAAAGGCATCGAGTGGTGACCTCGTCACCGCTGGCCGTCCCGCGCGTCGTCATCGCCGCCCCGGCCTCCGGCCACGGCAAGACCACGATCGCCACCGGCATCATCAAAGCCCTGACAGGCCGCGGCTTCACCGTGGCCCCGTTCAAGGTCGGCCCGGACTACATCGACCCCGGCTACCACGGTCTGGCCGCCGGCCGCACCGGCCGCAACCTCGACCCCTACATGGTCGGCACCGAGCGCGTCGCGCCGCTGTTCGCGCACGGCGCGGCCGGGGCCGACCTGGCGGTGATCGAGGGCGTCATGGGCCTGTACGACGGCGCGACCGGCGAGGGCGATCTCGCCTCCACGGCGCAGGTCGCCAAGCTGCTCGACGCGCCGGTGCTGTTCGTCGTGGACGCCGCCGCCCAGGGCCGCTCGGTCGCCGCGCTGGTGCACGGATTCCGCGCGTTCGACCCCGAGGTGCGCATCGCCGGCGTGATCCTGAACCGGGTCGGCTCCGAGAATCATCGCAATATCCTGACAGAGGCGCTGGACGAGCTCGGCGTGCCGGTCCTCGGGGCGCTGCGCCGCGCCGCCGCCGTCGCGAACCCCTCGCGCCACCTCGGCCTGGTCCCCGTCGCCGAACGCCGCGCCGAGTCCGTGGCCGCGGTCGACGCCCTCGGCGCCCTGGTCGACGCCGGCGTCCAGCTCGACGAGGTCTACCGGCTGGCCCGCAGCGCGCCCGCGCTGGACGTCACCGCCTGGGACCCCGCCGAGGAGATCGGCCGGGGCCGCGGCGCCCGACCGCGCCCGCGCATCGCGATAGCGTCAGGGCCCGCATTCACCTTCTCCTACGCCGAGAACGCCGAACTGCTCGCGGCCGCCGGCGCCGAGGTCTGCCCCTTCGACCCGCTGCACGACGAGGCCCTGCCCGAGCGGATCGGCGGCCTGGTGATCGGCGGCGGCTTCCCCGAGGTCTACGCCCCCGAACTGGCCGCGAACGACGCGCTGCGCGAGAACGTCTCCGAGTTCGCGCGCCTCGGCGGCGCGATCGCCGCCGAGTGCGCCGGCCTGCTGTATCTCGGCAAGAGCCTGGACGGTCTGCCGATGTGCGGGGTCGTGGACGCCGAAGCCGTCATGACCGACCGCCTCACCCTCGGCTACCGGCACGCCGTGGCCGCCTCGGAGTCGGTGCTCGCCGCGGCCGGCACCCGCGTGTCAGGGCACGAATTCCACCGCACCGCCGTCAGCCCCTCCGCCGGCTCGCCCCCGGCCTGGCACTGGCGCCGCAACGGGGGAGCTGTCACCGAAGGCTTCGCCGGCAGCCGGATCCACGCCTCCTACCTCCATCTGCACTGGGCCGGCGCGCCGTCGATCGCCCGGCGGCTGGTCGAGAGCTGCGGGGTGGTGTGATGCGGGGTGGTGTGATGCGACTGCTCACCGGTGTCGGGGTCGGCCCCGGCGACCCGGATCTGGTGACGGTGAAGGCCGTCCGGGTGTTGCAGGCTGCTGATGTCGTGTTCGTGCCCATACTCGCCGACGGTCCGGAGGGGCCGGGACGCGCCGAGGCCACCGTTCGCGCACACATCGACGGCGACACGATCCGCGCCGTCCCGTTCGCGCTGTCCGACCGCGGCGGACGCACCGCCGAACGCCTGAACGCCTGGGACGAGGCGGCGCGCGCGGTCGTCGCGGCCTTCGACGACGGTGCCGAGCGCATCGCCTTCGCCACCATCGGCGACCCGAACATCTACTCGACGTTCAGCTATCTCGCGCAGACTGTTCGAACCCTGATTCCGTCGGTCTCGGTGGAGACCGTGCCCGGGATCACCGCGATGCAGGACCTCGCCTCGCGTTCCGGAACGGTGCTGGCCGAGGGGCGCGAGGTGCTGGCGCTGTTCCCGATGACCGCGGGCCTGGAGGCGTACGAGCGCGCGCTGGAGGCGTTCGACACGGTCGTCGCCTACAAGGGCGGCCGGTTCCTGCCCGAGATGCTGGACGCGGTGCGGAAAGCGGGCCGCGGCGGCGAGACCGTATTCGGGGCCGCACTGGGCCTGCCGGAGGAAGTCGTGGGGCCGGTCGAGGATCTGGCCCCGGACACGATCGGCACCGCGCCGTATCTGTCCACTGTCATCACCACCGCGCGGCGGCGCGGGCGAGGGGGAGCACTGTGAGCGCCGGCACGGCGAAGGTCACGTTCATCGGAGCCGGTCCGGGCGCGGCCGACCTGATCACGCTGCGCGGGGCCCGCGCGATCGCCGAGGCGGACGTCCTGATCTGGGCCTCCAGCCTGGTGCAGGAGGCGGTGCTGGAGCACGCGCGGCCGGACGCCGAGATCGTCGACTCCGCGGCGCTGCCGATGGAGGGCGTGATCGCGATCTACGAGCGCGCGGTCGCGCAGGGCCTGCGCGTGGCCCGCATCCACTCCGGCGACCCGTCGCTGTGGGGCGCGGTCCAGGAGCAGCTGGAGCGCTGCCGCGAGCTGGGGCTGGAGACGGAGATCGTGCCGGGCGTCTCGGCGTTCTCGGCGGTGGCGGCGATCGCGCAGCGGGAGCTGACGATTCCGGAGGTCGCGCAGTCGGTGATCCTCACGCGGCTCGGCGGCGGCAAGACGCCGATGCCGGAGAAGGAGTCGATCCGGGCCTTCGCGGCGCACGGGACGACGATGGCCGTGTTCCTGTCGGCAGCGCGTTCGGGCCAGCTCGCCGCCGAACTGCTTGAGGGCGGCTACCCGCCCGAGACGCCGGTGATCGTCGCCTACCGCGCCACGTGGGAGGACGAGGAGCTGGCACAGTGCACCATCGCAGACCTCGAAGAGACGGTGAAGGCCCGCAAGCTCTGGAAGCACACGCTGTTCCTGGTCGGGCCGGCGCTGGGGGCGCACGGGACGCGGTCGCACCTGTACCACCCGGGGCACTTCCACGGGTTCCGGCGGGCTGAGCGGGGCGCGCGGAAGGAGTTGCTGGCGGCGGACGCGGCTTTGGTGCATCGGGAATCAGATGTCTGAGGTTCCTGAGCCCAGCAGTGGCGACTCGCCCGAGGCGGAGGTTCCGGGCGAGCCGATTCTTCGTGAACCGGATCTGCCTCGGACGATGAAGGTGCGTCCGAAGGCTTTGCGCCCTGGCTGGACCACCGGCGCCTGCGCCGCTGCCGCCGCCAAGGCCGCGACCACCGCCCTGGTCACCGGTCAGCCGCAGACCTGGACCGAGATCGCCCTGCCCTCCGGCCGGCGCGTCACGTTCGCCACCGACCGCTGCGACCTGTCGCGCCCCGGCCGTGCCGAGGCGGTCGTCGTCAAGGACGCCGGCGACGACCCCGACGTCACGCACGGCGCGCACCTCACCGCGACCGTCTCCTGGCTGCCCGACGGCGCCGGCCTTCAGCTCGACGGCGGCCTCGGCGTCGGCGTCGTCACCAAGCCCGGCCTCGGCCTGGAGGTCGGCGGTCCGGCGATCAACCCGGTGCCGCGTTCGATGATCGAGGCCTCCGTCGCCGAAGCGCTCGGCGCCGGACCCGCCGAGTCCGCCGATCGCGGCCTGCGCGTCGTCATCTCTGTGCCCGAGGGCGAGGTGATGGCGCGCAAGACCACCAACGCCCGCCTCGGCATCCTTGGCGGCATCTCCATCCTGGGCACCACCGGCATCGTGCGGCCGTTCTCCACTGCCGCCTGGCGAGCCAGCGTCGAGCAGGCCGTCTCCGTCCTCGCCGCGCAGGCCGCTGAGACGTCACAGGACCCTGTCCTGGTCCTGTGCACCGGCGGCCGGACCGAGAAGGGCGCGATGCTGCTGTTCCCGGACCTGCCGGAGGTCAGCTTCGTCGAGGTCGGCGACTTCACCGGCGCGGCGCTGCGGCGGTGCGTCGAGCACGGGGTGCGGCGTGTCGTGTTCGTCGGGATGGCCGGCAAGCTGACCAAGCTAGGCGCGGGCGTGCTGATGACGCACTACACGCGGTCCAAGGTCGACTGCTCGCTGCTCGGCGACATCACCCGCTTCGTCGGCGGCCCTTCCGAGCTCGCGGACACCGTCGGCGTCGCCAACACCGCCCGGCACGCCTACGAACTGTGGGACGCCGCCGGGCTGTTGCCCGTCGCAGGGCTCGAACTCTGCCGTCGGGTCGCCGCCGTTCTGGAGCGCTTCGCCGCCGCCGAGTGCGGCGGCACGATCAGCGCCGAGGTCGCGATGGTCGACTTCAGCGGCCTGGAAGTGGTGGCGCGGACGTGATCACCGTCATCGGCTTCGACGGCGGCCCGCTGTCCGAGCCGGCCCGCGCCGCTCTGGCCTCGGCCACCCTGGTCGCCGGCGGCCGGCGTCACCTGGACGCGGTCGAGGTCCCGCGCGGCGCCGAACGCATCGCGCTCGGCGCTCTGGACGCTCTGTACGCGGCGCTGCCCTCACACGAGAACGTCTGCGTGATAGCCAGCGGCGATCCGGGTTTCTTCGGCATCGTCCGGCAGCTGCGCGAATACGGGCTCGAAATCAGTGTTCTGCCGGCGCCGTCCTCGGTCGCCACGGCGTTCGCCGCGATCGGCCTGTCCTGGGACGACGCGATCGTCGTCAGCGCGCACGGTCGTGAGCTGCGGCCGGTCGCGAACGTCTGCCGCGCCTTTCCGAAGGTCGCCGTGCTGACCGGCCCCGGCGCCGGTGCGCGGGAACTCGGCGCCGAACTTCCCGACCGCACCTTCGTGGTCGCCCAGCGCCTCGGCCATCCTGATCAGCGTATTGATACGCTCAGCTCGCACGCCGCGGCGCATGCCGAGTTCGCCGATCCGCACGTCCTGCTGTGCCTGGACGAGTCCCGACTGACCTCCGAACGCGGCTGGATCGCGGGCTTCGGCGGCGTGCCGGGCACCTGGGCACTGCCGGAGTCGGACTTCGCGCACCGGGCCTCGATGATCACCAAGTCCGAGGTCCGCGCCCTGGCTCTGAGCAGACTCGCCCCGCGCCCCGGCCGCCTGGTCTGGGACATCGGCGCGGGTTCGGGCTCGGTCGGCGTCGAGTGCGCACGCTTCGGCGCGGCGGTGGTCGCGGTCGAGCGCGACGCGGAGTCCTGCGACCGCATCCGTGCCAACGCCGCCACGCACGGCGTCGCCGTCGAGGTGGTCACCGCCGACGCCGCCCTCGCCCTGGACCGGCTGCCGCCGCCGGACGCGGTGTTCGTCGGCGGCGGCGGCGTGGACGTGATCGCCGCCTGCGCCGCGACCCCGGCCGCCACCGTCGTCGTGGCCCTCGCCGCCATCGAGCGCGTGCCGGAGGCGATCAGCCTCCTGACGAAGTCCGACCGCGCGGTCGACGGCGTGCTGCTCCAGTCCTCGCGCCTGTCCGCCCTTCCGGGCGACGCCCACCGCTTCGCCGCCGCCAATCCCGTGTTCCTGCTCTGGGGAGAACGACGTTGAGCCACGACACCCCTTCGCCCCGCACCCCGATCGGCGTGGTCGCCGCCACCGCCGCCGGCCGCCGCGCCGCCGAGGCGCTGGCCGCCGCCTGGCCCACGGAGGTACACGTCTACGGCGGCGCGTCCGAACTGCGCACCGCATTCGAAGCCTGCGATGCGGTGGTGGCGTTCCTCGCAGTCGGCGCTGCAGTTCGCACCCTGGCCCCCGCCCTGGGTCACAAGAGCACCGACGCGGCTGTGGTCTGCGTCGACGAGTCGCTGCGCCACGCGGTCGCCGTCCTCGGCGGCCACCACGGCGCCAACGAGCTGGCCGAGCGCGTCTCGACGGTGCTGGGCTGCACCCCGGTGATCACGACGGCCTCGGACGCGTCCGGCGCGCAGGCGCTGGACTCCTACGGTGCGGACCTGGGCTTCACGGTCGAGAATCCCGCGCTGCTGGCCCCGGTCGGCGCAGCGCTACTGTCCGGTGCTCCGGTCGCGCTGATCGGCACAGATAACTGGCCCCTTCCGTCGCTACACATCAACGGCGAGGGCGACCCGGAAGCAACGCTCTCGGTGAGTGATGCGGCGGAAGTCGATGGACTGGTCTACCGGCCGCCGTCGCTGGTGGTAGGCGTGGGTGCATCGCGAGGAGTGACGGCCGACGAGGTCCTGGACGCGGTGGACCGCGCGCTGGCCGCCGGGGGCCTGAGTGCCGCATCGGTGGCTCGCCTGGCATCGGTGGACGCCAAGTCTGACGAGCCGGGCATCCTCGAAGCGGCCCGCCGCCGTGGCTGGCAGGTCGTCTTCCACCCGGCCGCCGAACTGGCAAAGATCGAGGTCCCCAATCCGAGCGCCGTAGTACTCGCCGAAGTCGGCACCCCCTCCGTCGCCGAAGCTGCCGCCCGCTACGACGGCCCGAACCGCCCCCTCGCCGACCTGCTTGTGCCGAAGACCAAGAGTGTGCCGGCTCCACCGCCCGCCGCCGACTGCGCGCCAGCTTCCGCCCAAGCTCCCGCTCCGGAGCCAGCCCAGCCTGTTGCCGCACCGGCCGCCGGAGTGCTGCCCACCGCCGGTGCCGCGCCGCTCTCGGCGCAGGTTTCTGCCTCGTTGTCACGCCAGCCCGCCACCGCACTGGCCGCCACCGGCGACGCTCAGGCCGCGGGCCGGCCATCTGTCGTACCGGCCGCCGACCACGCGCCGGCTTCGCCCGAATCCGCTGCCACCACCGGTGCTGCCCCGGCCCCCATGGCCACCGCCGCCATCGCCCGCCTCGCCCCCCGAGGCCGCCTCGCCCTCATCGGCCTCGGCCCCGGCGCGCGCGACCTCCTCCCGCCCCGCGCCGTCGCCGAGTTGCGGCGCGCCTCCGTCGTCGTCGGCCTCGACCAGTACCTCGACCAGATCCGCGACCTCCTTCGCCCGGGCACCGAAGTCCGCGCCACCGGCCTCGGAAGCGAGGAGGCGCGCGCCCGCGATGCCGTGCAGACCGCGCGCGAAGGCCGGGCCGTGGCGCTGATCGGCTCCGGCGACTCCGGGCTCTATGCCATGGCCAGTCCGGCGCTCGACCTCTTCGGCGACCTCGATGACGTCGACGTCGTCGGCGTCCCCGGCATCACCGCCTCGCTCGCGGCGGCCAACGTCCTCGGGGCGCCGCTCGGGCACGACCATGCCGTCATCTCGCTCTCCGATCTGCACACGCCGTGGCCCGCTATCGTGCGGCGCGTCACCGCCGCGGCGGAGGGGGACTTCGTCACCGTCTTCTACAACCCGCGCAGCAAGGGCCGGGACTGGCAGCTCGGCCATGCCCTCGACATCCTGCGGCAGCACCGGCCGGGGACCACGCCTGTCGGCTGTGTGCGGGACGCCTCGCGGCCGGGGCAGAGGGCGCGGATCAGTACCCTGAGCGAGTTCGATCCCGCCGACGTCGACATGTACACGATCGTGCTGGTCGGCAGCTCCCACACCCGCGTCGCGGCCGGCCGCATGGTCACGCCGCGCGGCTACACCTGGAGCGGCGAATGAGTGTCCTGATCGCCGAGGTGCGTGCGTGCCAGGGGTGCGGCGCCTGCCTGCTTACGTGTCCGGAGCACGCCATCCGCCCCCGCGCCGGAACCCTCGTCGTGCATCCCGACCGCTGTACCGGCTGCGGTGAATGTGTCGAGGTATGCCCAGTCGACGCCATCGTCCTCATCGAGCCGGAGCACACGCCATGACCGCCCGCACCGTCCACCCCATCGAGGCCGAGTCCTACCGCATCCTGCGTACGCACTTCGACACCTCCGCCCTCCCGCCCTACACCCGAGCGGTCGTCGAACGCGTCATCCACGCCAGCGCCGACTTCGACTACGGCACCGACCTGGTCGCCGACGAGGCCGCGCTGGCCCGCGCCGCCGCCGCGCTGGGCGCCGGCGCCCCGATCGTCGCCGACGTCGAGATGGTCGCTGCCGGGATCACGCGCCGCGACGCCCTGTGCGCCATCAAGCACCCCGACGCTCCGGGCCTGGCCGCCGCCGAGGGCATCACGCGCTCCGCCGCCGCGCTGCGCATCGCCGCCGAGCAGGCCGGCCCCGGCGCCGTCTACGTGATCGGCTGTGCGCCGACCGCGCTGTTCGAGCTCGTCGCGATCGCCGAGCAGGCCCGGCCCGCGCTGGTCATCGGGCTGCCCGTGGGCTTCGTCGGTGCGGCGGAGTCCAAGGCCGCGCTGCGGGACTCCGGGCTGCCGGCCGTGTCGAACGTCTCCGGCAAGGGCGGTTCGGCCGTCGCCGCCGCCGCGCTCAATGCTCTGATATACCAGGACCTGGTGAAAGAAGGCAACGCATCATGACCGCGCTCCTGATCGTCGGCCACGGCACCCGCGACGCCGACGGCGCCGAGGACTTCCGCGCCTTCGTGCAGCGCGTGGCCCGCCGCGCGCCGCAGGCCGTCGAAGCGGTGGACGGCGGCTTCATCGAGCTTTCCGCGCCGCCCGTCGGCGAGGCCGTGACCCGCCTGGCCGAGGCCGGGCACCGGCGCGTGGCCGCGGTGCCGCTGGTCCTGGTCGCCGCCGGCCACGCCAAGGGCGACATCCCCGGCTCCCTGAACCGCGAGCGCCTGCGGCACGCGGCCCTGTCCTTCGCCTACGGACGTCCGCTCGGCGTCCACCCGACCATCCTGTCGCTGCTCGAAGCGCGCCTGGACACCGTCCTGCCGCGCGAGGAACGCGCCGAGGCCGCCGTCCTGCTGGTCGGCCGCGGCTCGACCGACCCCGACGCCAACGCCGAGGTCTACCGCGCCTCCCGCCTGCTGTGGGAGGGTCGCGGCCTCGGCATGGTCGAGACCGCGTTCGTCTCGCTCGCGCACCCGTCGGTGGAAGAGGGCCTGGAACGCTGCCGTCGCCTCGGCGCGAAGCGCATCGTGGTCCTGCCCTACTTCCTGTTCCGCGGCGTGCTCCCGGACCGCATCGCCGAGCAGGCCGCGGGGTACGACGTCGCCCCGGTCATCGGCGACTGCGACGAACTCGCCGACCTGGTCCTGGAACGCCACGCCGAAGCCGTCGCCGGCGACATCCGCATGAACTGCGACACCTGCGTGTACCGGATCGCCATGCCGGGGTTCGAAGACAAGGTCGGCGCCGCGCAGACCCCGCACCACCACCCCGACGAGGACGGCCACAGCCACCATCACCCGCACGCGCACTCCCATGGGTGAGGACCTCGGCCACCACGGTGACGCCGAGGTACGGGACGCGGCCATCCGGCACGACTTCGCGGTCAACGTCCGCGTGCCGGAACCGCCGCGCTGGCTCCGTGACCGCCTCACCGCCGGCATCGAAACGCTGGCCGCGTACCCCGATCCCCGGGAAGCCACCGAAGCGGTCGCCGAACGCCACGGCCGCACGCCGGACGAAGTCCTCCTCACCTCCGGCGCGGCCGAAGCCTTCGTCCTGCTTGCCAGGGTCCTGACACCCCGCCGCGCGCTGGTCGTGCATCCCCAGTTCACCGAGCCCGAAGCCGCCCTACGCGCCGCCGGCCACCCGGTCGAGCGCCACATCCTGACCGGCGACTTCACCCTCGACCCGGCACGCGTCCCCGCCGAACCCGACCTGGTCATGATCGGCAACCCGACGAACCCGACCTCCGTCCTGCATCCGGCGGCGGCCATCGAACGCCTGCACAGCAAGGGCCGCACAATCGTCGTCGACGAGGCCTTCATGGACGCGATCCCCGGCGAGACCGAGACCCTGGCCGGCCACCCCGGCGTCGTCGTCATCAGAAGCCTGACAAAGACGTGGGGCCTGGCCGGTCTTCGCATCGGTTACGTCCTCGGCCCGGCGCCTCTCATCAGGGCCCTGAAAGCCGCCCAACCGCTCTGGTCCGTCTCCACCCTCGGCCTCATCGCCGCGCAGGCCACCACCGAGCCCGAAGCCCTGGCCGAGGCCGAAGCCCTCGCCAAGCAGGCCGACCAGGACCGCGACCACCTCCTGGCCCGCCTCGCCGAGCTCCCCGGCCTTACCGTCCCGGCCGTCTCCCGGGCCCCGTTCGTGCTGGTCAGGGCGTCGAACGCGGCCGAGCTCCGGGCCGGCCTGCGCGCCGAGGGCATCGCCGTCCGGCGCGGCGACACCTTCCCTGGCCTGGGCCCGGGCTGGCTGCGCCTGGCCGTGCGCGATCGGACCGCCACCGACCTGCTGATCGACCGCTGGCAGCAACTCACCGCGACGCCCTGGTCGGGGCCGGGATAAGGTCGGGGCCATGAGCAGCTACCTCGACGCCGCCGACCAGGCCGTGGAGCACGCGCTCGCGCTGGGGGCCCGCTACGCCGACGCCCGCGTCATGCACCGCCGCACCGAGTCCATGTCCGCCCGCAACGGTGCCGTGGAGGCGCTGGAGCAGGGCGAGACGGTCGGTATCGGGGTGCGGGCGCTCGTGGGGTCCAGCTGGGGTTTCTTCGCGACGCCGCACCTGGACGCGCCCTCGGTCCGGGCGGCCGGCCGACAGGCCGTGGAGATCGCCACTGCCTCCTCGCGGGTGCCGGGTCCGGCGGCCATGATCCCGGCCGACCCGGAGGTCGGCAGCTGGGCCAGCCACTGCGAGGTGGACCCGCTGGACGTGCCGGTGTCGGACAAGGGCGACCTGTTGACCGCGGCCACCGCCGAGATGCGCGCTCAGGGTGCTGACATCGCCACCGGCCTGTACCAGATCTGGGACACCCGCAAGTGGTTCGTCTCCTCCGAGGGACACCGCATCGACCAGCACATCCGCGAGTGCGGCGGCGGCATCTCGGCGACCGCGGTCGGCGAGCGCGAGACCCAGGTGCGTTCCTACCCCTCGCGCCGCGGCCAGTACGGCACCCGCGGCTGGGAGCTGGTCACCGAGCTGGACCTGGCCTCGCAGGCGGCCCGGATCGCCGACGAGGCCCAGGCGCTGCTGCGCGCTCCGCAGTGCCCGTCCGGCCAGACCACGCTCATCCTCGGCGGCGAGCAGCTGGCGTTGCAGATCCACGAGTCCGTCGGCCACGCCATCGAGCTGGACCGCATCCTGGGCTGGGAGGCGGCGTACGCCGGCACCTCGTGGCTGGACCTGGCCGAGCTCGGCACGCTGCGGTATGGCAGTGAGCTGATGAACATCGTCATCGACGCCACCCACCCCGGCGCCCTGGGCTCCTTCGGCTACGACGACGAGGGCACCAAGGCCGGCAAGCGCGACGCGGTCCGTAACGGCATCTGGACCGGCGTGCTGGCCGGCCGCGAGAGCGCCGCCGTCGCAGGGCTCGACTACGGCGGCAGCGTCCGCTCCATGGACTGGTCGCGGCTGCCGATCGTGCGCATGACCAACGTGGGCCTGGAACCGGGCCCGCACACCCTGGACGAGATCATCGCCGCCACCGGCGACGGGGTGTTCATGGACATGAACCGGTCCTGGTCGATCGACGACAAGAGATTGAACTTCCAGTTCGGCTGCGAAGTCGGCTACGAGGTGAAGAACGGCAAGCTCGGCCGGATGGTGAAGAACCCCACCTACACCGGCATCGGCCCGACGTTCTGGCAGAGCATGGACATGCTCTCCAACGAGATCGTCGCCTGGGGCACGCCGAACTGCGGCAAGGGCCAGCCCGGCCAGGTCGGGCACACCGGCCACCCGGCGGCGCCGGCCCGGTTCCAGAACGTGCGAGTGGGGGTGCGCGGATGAGCCCGGACGCCACGGCGCGGACCGAGACCGCCGAGCGGGTGCTCCAGGCCGCGCGCACAGCCGCCGGAGGCTCGGCGGACGTGGACGTGACGGTCGAGCACGAACACGTCGCGCTCACCCGCTTCGCCAACTCCTACATCCACCAGAACGTCGCCAGCGACACCGACACGGTCACCCTGCGGATCCACGCCGACGGCCGCACCGCGCTGAACTCCACCACGGTCACCGACGACGCGGGCCTGGCGGCCCTGGTCGAGCGCACCGTGGCGGCCGTCCGGCTCTCGCCGGCCGACCCCGGCTGGGCCGGCCTGTCCGGCCCCGCCGGACTCCCGGCGCCCGCCGACGACCCGGACCTGGCGACCGGCGGCGCCGGCCCGGAGGCGCGGGCCGAGCAGGTGAAGGCCTACGTCGACGCGGTCGGCGAGCTCACGGCGGCCGGGTTCTACCGGAACCGGCTGGTCGTCACCGCGTATACGAACTCTGAGGGTCAGAGCGCCCACGGCACGGTCGTCGAGGCCACGATCGACGGCATCGCCAAGACCGAGACCTCCGACGGCGCCTCGCGCCAGGCCTCGCGCCGGATGAGCGACCTGGACGGCGCCGCGATGGGCGCGCGGGCGGCGGCGAAGGCGCTGGCGTCGCAGAACCCTGTCGAGATCGAGCCGGGCGAGTACGAGGTGGTGCTGGAGCCGACGGCGGTCAGCGACGTGCTGTGGGCGCTGGCCGACTTCGGCTTCAACGGCAAGTCGCTGATCGAGGGCACCTCGTTCGCGCGGCTCGGGGAGCAGCAGTTCGACCCGTCGGTGACGCTGATCGACGACCCGCTCTCCGGACCCGCGGCCGGCCCGCTGTTCGACGCCGAGGGCACCCCGCGCGAGGTGCTGGAACTGGTCCGCGACGGGCTGACGCGGGCCGTCGCGCACGATCGCCGCTCGGCGCGCGAAGCCGGAGCGGGAGTCGCGAGCACCGGCCACGCCAGCGCGTTCAGCGCGGTGGAGGGAGCCCAGCCGATCAACATCCGGCTGGAGCCGACGGTCGGCCTGGCCCCGACCGAGGTCGAGGGACCGGCGGCGGACTCCTCGGTCCAGGCGCTGGTCACGCAGGTCAGGCGAGGCTTGTTGGTGACAGACCACTGGTATACGCGCTGCCTGGACCCGCGGCGGCTGGTGATGACCGGGCTGACGCGCAACGGTGTCTGGCTGATCGAGAACGGCGAGATCACCCGCCCGGTGAAGAACCTGCGCTTCACGCAGTCCTACCCCGAAGCGCTCGCGCCGGGGCGCGTGCTGGGGATCGGTACGTACGCGCCGGCGTTCGCGTCGAAGTACGGGGCGTTCTCGGCGATGGCGCCGGCGCTGCGACTCGCGGGATGGAACTTCACGGGCGGCGCGAGCGGCTGAGCTGTGAGCGGCCGAGCTGCGGGCGGCTGAGGCGCGGGCGGACGGCGGCCGTTTACCAGTCCGCGCCGAGGTTTTTCAGAGCGAGCTCGGCGCGGACCTCCTCCAGCAGCCGGCCCATCCAGTTGCGGCCCCGTGTACCGCGCTCTCCCCAGAACAGCGACTCACCGTCCTTGAACAGGATCCGTGCCTCGCCGGTCGCCGCGAGGACGGCGGCGAGGTCGGGGTTCTGCGAGAACTTCGCCCGCAACAGCAGGGCCATGACCGCGAGCCGCGTCTGGGGCCAGCCATCGCGGACTGCCGCCTCCCTGACGATGCTCCGTACCAGGCGCGCCGGCTCGGCGGCGAGAACCGCCTCCCGGACCGCGTCGTCGGTCACGGCGAGCGCCCAGTACGCCTGCAGGACGGTCGGGTAGGCCAGGCCGCCGATCTCGATCGGCGACGGGTACTCGTTGCGCAGGACCCACACGTCCAGTTCCTGGGGCCAGCCCTTCGGGTAGACGATCTCCGGGACGATGACGCTGGTCGGCTCGGACTCCGCGTGGTCCGGGCCGTCGGCGGGCACACGTGCGCGGTACTCCGCCGTGGCTTTCGCCTCCTGGGCGAAGTAGTCCAGAACCCAGGCGTAGGTCTTTTCGGTGACGACGGCCGGGCTGCCGGCCCGGGTCGTGTACGGCGCACCGACGCCGCCGATGAGGATCTGCACGGGAACGTCGTTCTGGTCCATGTCGCCGAGCATGTAGACGCGCATGTGCTCGGGGACCGCCTCGTAGGCGGTCCGCAGTGCCTGCCGGTTCTCGTCGGTCTGGTCGGCGAGGAACACGTCGACGGCGGCGCGGCACCGGGCTGATGAGTTCGGGCGCTGGTTCAGGTCGTCGATGGTGTCGCGGACCTCGCCGAGGAGCATCTCAGGGGTCAGCCACGTCTTGGGCTCGGCGAACTTCCACGAGGCGAGATGGTGGGCCGAGGCCCGGGCGCCCTCGGTCAGCTCGGTGGCGACCCAGCCGGAGCGGAGTTTCGCGGCGAACCCGTCGAGGGTTTCCAGCCCCCAGCAGTCCACCATGCCGTCGGCGTAGATGATCAGGTCGGTGAGGTGGTAGCTTCCCGCGTTGCGGATGAACGCCGGCCGCCAGGTCCCGGTGATACGCTCCCCGTCCACGTCGCGCCAAGTCGGCTGATTGATCCCCATGGCGGGCAGGCTATCGGTTTCCGAGCCGCCGGTTCAGCCGGTGGTGATGACCGCGACGATCCGCGTGCCGGGCTCGAATCTCCCGGCCTCGATCATGTCCGTGATGCCGTACAGCATCTTGGCGACGTAGATCCGATCGACCTCGAAGCCGTGCTCCTCGCCGAACTTCGCTGCGAAGGCATCCAGCTCCGGAGGCACCTTCGCGTAGCCGCCGAAGTGGAAGTCGTCCTCGATGTGCCAGTTGTCGAAGACCCTCTGGTAGGTCTGCCGTTGCAGTTCGGCGACTTCCTTCGTCAAGAAGCCGCCCTTCAGCGTTGCGAACCCGATCGCCCGCTGCCCCGGCCCGAGCCCGGCAGCGATCCCCGCGAGCGTCCCGCCGGTTCCGACCGGGCAGCAGATCACGTCGAAGGGCTCTGCGATCTCCTGCGGCAGCTCCGCGCAGCCCTTCACCGCCGCCGGATTCGATCCACCCTCCGGGATCAGGTAGAAATCCCCGAAGCAGCTCTCCAGGAACCGCCGCATGTTGTTCGATTTCTTGGTCCGGTACGTCTCCCGGTCCACATACATCAAGTGCATGCCCTGCGATCTCGCGAACGCCAGCGACTCGTTCAGCGGCTCATGCGGCTCGCCCCGGATCACCCCGATCGTCTTGAGTCCCTCGGCCCGCCCGGCCGCCGCGACCGCCCGGATGTGGTTCGAGTACGCGCCGCCGAACGTCAGCAGCCTCGTCGCGCCGGCCCGGCGTGCCTTCGCCAGGTTGTACTTCAGCTTCCGCGGCTTGTTGTTGTCGAAGTGCAGGATCAGCTCTGTCATCGCAGCCGGTGGTCCAATCCCGTGAACCGCTTGCCCGCCGACATCGTCCGGATCGCCTGCGCCAGCGCACGCTTCGAGCCGACCAGCACCACCAGCTTCTTGGCCCGCGTCACGGCCGTGTACAGCAGGTTCCGCTGCAGCATCATCCACGCGCTCATCGTCACCGGCACCACGACCACCGGGTACTCAGAGCCCTGCGACCGGTGCACGGTCATCGCGTACGAGTGCTGCAGCTCGTCGAGCTCGGCGAACTCGTACGTCACGTCCTCGTCCTCGTCGGTCCGCACGACCAGCGTCTGCTCCTCCGGCACCATCGACATGATGACGCCGCCGGTGCCGTTGAAGACTCCGTTCTTGCCCTTGTCGTAGTTGTTGCGGATCTGCGTCACCTTGTCGCCGACCCGGAACGTGCGCCCGCCGAACCGCTTCTCCGGCCGCGAGGGCTGCGCCGGCGTCAGCGTCTCCTGCAGCAGGCCGTTCAGCGTCCCGGCGCCGGCCGGCCCGCGGTGCATCGGGGTCAGAACCTGGATGTCGCGGCGTGGGTCGAAGCCGAAGCGCTTCGGGATGCGGGTCGTGACCAGTTCCACGGCCACCCGCGCGGCGTCCTCGGTCTCGTCCTCGACGAACAGGAAGAAGTCGTCGAATCCCTCCAGCTGCAAGGGTTTCCCGGAGTTGATCCGGTGCGCGTTCACCACCACGCCGGACTGCTGCGCCTGCCGGAACACCTGTGTCAGCCGCACGCGCGGCACCCGCGGCGCGGCCAGCAGGTCGCGCAGCACCTCGCCGGCGCCGACCGAGGGCAGCTGGTCCACGTCCCCGACCAGCAGCAGGTGCGCGCCGGGGGCGACGGCCTTGGCCAGCTTGTTGGCCAGCAGCACGTCCAGCATCGAGGCCTCGTCCACCACCACCAGGTCGGCCTCCAGCGGCCGGTCCCGGTCGTACGCCGCGTCGCCGCCGGGCTTGAGCTCCAGCAGCCGGTGCACGGTCATCGCCTCGGCGCCGGTCAGCTCGGTGAGCCGCTTGGCGGCCTTGCCGGTCGGCGCGGCGAGCACCACCCGCGCGCGTTTGGCCTGCGCCAGCTCGACGATCGAGCGCACGGTGAACGACTTGCCGCAGCCCGGCCCGCCGGTCAGGACACTGACTTTCGACGTCAGCGCCTGCTGCACCGCCGCGGTCTGCTCCGGCGCGAGATCGGCACCGGTGCGGTCCTTGAGCCAGCCCAGCGCTTTGTCCCAGTCCACGGAGGCGAACGAGCCCAGCCGGTCGTCCGGCGCCTCCAGCAGCCGCCGCAGCTGCGCGGCCAGCGAGACCTCGGCGCGGTGGAACGGCACCAGGTAGATCGCGCGGATTGGCTCGTCCGGGTCGTAGCCGTCCGGGTCCGGGATGTCCTCGGCGACCACGCCCTCGGCCTCGATGAGCTCGTCCAGGCACCGGGAGGCCAGATCGAGCTCGACCATGAGGATCTTGACCGACTCCTCCAGCAGCTTCTGGCGCGGCAGGTAGCAGTTGCCGGCGTCAGAGCTCTGCGACAGCGCGTACTGGATGCCGGCCTTCACCCGCTCCGGGGAGTCGTGCGGGATCCCGACGGCCACCGCGATCGCGTCGGCGGTCTTGAACCCGATGCCCCACACGTCGGAGGCGAGTTTGTAAGGCTCCTGCTTCACGACGTCGATCGAGGCGTCGCCGTACTCCTTGTAGATCCGCACCGAGATCGAAGTGGTGACGCCGACCGACTGCAGGAAGACCATGACCTCCTTGATGGCCTTCTGCTCGACCCAGGCCGCCGCGATCAGCTTGGTGCGCTTGGGCCCCAGGGTCGGCACCTCGATCAGCCGCTTCGGGTCCTCCTCGATCACCGCCAGGGTGTCCACCCCGAAGTGTCCGACGATCTTCTCGGCGGTCTTGGGCCCGATGCCCTTGATCAGCCCGGAGCCGAGGTACTTCTGGATGCCCGCGACGGTGGCAGGCAGCACCGTCGTGTAGTTCTCGACGGTGAACTGCCGGCCGTACTGCGGATGCGAACCCCAGCGCCCGCGCATCCGCAGCGACTCCCCGGGCTGCGCGCCGAGTAGCGCGCCGACCACCGTCAGCAGGTCCGCGGCGCCGTGGCCGGTGTCGACGCGGGCGACGGTGTAGCCGGTCTCCTCGTTGGCGAAGGTGATGCGTTCCAGGACGCCTTCGACGACGGCGAGGTTGCCGTGCGGCTCGGTGGTGGGTGCTGCGGCCAAGGGTCCTTCCCCTGTACTACGCGGCCTGTATGGACTCCTCGACTCTAGCGGCGGGCACGGACGACTCCGGCGCGATCCGCGCCGCCGCCGGCTTGCGGCGCGGCCACACGATCGCGACCAGCCCGCCCAGCACCACCACCGACCCGGCCATCTCCAGCGCGGTCATCCGCTCGCCGTTCGCGATCAGCGCCGCGAGGATCCCGATCGGCGGGACGCCGAGCGTGTAGGGCGCGACGGCCGAGGCCGGGTACTTCGTGATCAGCACCACCCACGCCCCCATGCCGATGAACGTCGACACCAGCACCACGTACAGCAGCCCCAGCACCGGCCCGGCGTGCAGATGCGCGAACGCGTGCCCGATCCGGTGCGGCCCCTCGGTCACCAGCGAGACGGCCAGCAGCGGGGGAGTGGCGTACAGGCTCGCCCACACCATCAGCGCGAACCCGTTGGCGGCGCCGGCTTTGCGGTTGCAGATCGAGCCCAGGGCCCACGACGCGCCCGCGCCGATCACCAGCAGCAGCGAGCCCAGCGGCACGTTCCCGCCGCGTCCGGCGCCGATGACTCCCAGCCCGGCCACCGCCGCCGCGATGCCCAGCACCTGCCGCAGGCCGGTCCGCTCCCCGAGCAGCAGCGCGGCCGCCAGGACCGTGAACGGCGCCTGGGACTGCAACACCAGCGAGGCCAGGCCGTCCGGCATGCCGTGCGCCATCCCGGTGAACAGCAGCACGTACTGGCCGAAGAACATGAAGGTGCTGATACCGGCGATCCAGTACCAGCGGACCTCCTTCGGGCGCGGGAGGAACAGGGTCGCCGTCCCCGTGAGCGCGAAGCGCAGGGCGGCCAGCAGGATCGGGGGGAAGCCGTCCAGGGCGTTGCTGATGGCGATGAAGTTCACGCCCCAGATCACGACGATCGCAAGGGCCAAGGCGATGTGGCGGGGATTACGCATGATGCCAGTGTCCGGGCGCGCTATCGTTCAGCACTAGCGAATGATTTTGCGTGGAACCGTTAAGCTGGCCTTAACGATTGAGGAGGCCCCATGATCGACGTGCGCCAACTGCGGACCCTGCGCGCCCTGGCCGACCACGGCACGGTCTCGGCGGCGGCCGAGGCCCTGTACCTGACGCCGTCGGCGGTCTCCCAGCAGCTGGCCGTCCTGAGCAAGAGTACCGGCTGCGAGCTGCTGGAACGACGGGGACGCAACGTGGTGCTGACCGAGGCGGCGCGGGTCCTGGTCGGGCACGCCGACGCGGTGTTCGCCCAGCTGGAGCGCGCGCAGTCCGAGCTGCGGGCCATCTCCCCGGCGCCGATGACGGTGCGCATCGCGGGCTTCCCGACCGCGATCATGGCGGTCATCGCCCCGGCGATGAAGGTGCTGCGCGAGGCGCACCCGGAGTGGGGCTTCGAGATCGCCGACACCGAGAGCGAGGACTCGGTCGCGCACCTGATCGACGGCTCGATCGACGTCGCGGTGGTGATGGCGGCGCCGAACCGGCCGCTGCTCGGCGATCCGCGGATCAGGATCCTGCCGTTGCTGGAGGAGGTCTACCACGCGGCCGTGCCGGCCGGGCACCGGTTGGCCGGGGCGGCGCAGATCTCGCTGACCGAGCTGGTCGAGGACCCGTTCGTGCTGGCCGCCGAGGGGCTGTCGTGCCACGACCAGGTGACGGCCATCTGCGCGGACGCCGGGTACCAGCCGCGCGGGCGGTACCGCGCGACGGACTTCAGCGCGGCGCTGGCGCTGATCGCCAACGGGTTCGGGGTGACGCTGCTGCCGACGCTCGGGGTGCCGCCGCAGGTGCCGGAGGGGGTCGTGCTGGTGCCGTTGAAGGAGGACTGGCCGCGGCGGGTGAGCCTGATCGCGGTGCGGAACGGTGCGGAGTACCCGGAGGTGCTCGCGGCGCTCACCGCGGCCGCGGCTAAGCTGGTCCGATGATCGTTTCCCGGGGCGGGGCCGGCGGCACGGGCGGCACGGGCTCGCTGCTCGTGTCCGGTACGACGTCCGACGCCGGCAAGAGCTTGCTTACCGCGGGGATCTGCCGGTGGCTGGCGCGGCAGGGGGTGCGGGTGGCCCCTTTCAAGGCGCAGAACATGTCGAACAACTCGATGGTCGTCGGGGTTGGGGGCACTTCCACCTCCGGCGCGGAGATCGGGCGCGCGCAGGTGATGCAGGCGCAGGCCGCCGGGGTCGAACCGGAAGTGGCGATGAACCCGGTGCTGCTCAAGCCGGGCAGCGACCGGACGAGCCAGGTCGTGCTGCTGGGGAAGGTGTTCGCGGAGGCGTCGGCCACGTCGTACCAGGACCTGAAGCCGCGGCTGCGGGAGGCGGTGCTGGCCTCGTACCAGGACTTGAAGTCGCGCTTCGACGTGGTGATCTGTGAGGGCGCCGGGTCGCCGACCGAGATCAACCTCCGGGACGGGGACCTGGTCAACATGGGGCTGGCCCGACCGCTGGGGATGCCGGTGGTGGTGGTCGGCGACATCGACCGGGGCGGGGTGTTCGCGGCGTTCCACGGGACGGTGGCGCTGCTGGACGCCGAGGACCAGCGGCTTATATCAGGGTTCGTCATCAACAAGTTCCGCGGCGATCCTTCGCTGCTGACACCGGGGCTGCGGCAGATCGAGGGGTTCACCGGACGGCCGGTGCTCGGCGTGGTGCCCTGGCTGCCCGGCATCCGGCTGGATGCGGAGGACGCGCTGCCGATCGAGGCGTACAGGTCCGAGAGCACTGTGGACGGCTCGCGCCTCCGGGTCGCGGTGGTGCGCTTCCCGCGCGTCTCGAACTTCACCGACCTCGACGCGCTGGCGATCGAGCCGGGCGTGGACGTGGAGTTCACGGCGTCGGCCTCGGCCGTGGAATCGGCGGACCTGGTCGTGCTGCCAGGCACGAAGTCGACCGTCGCGGACCTGGCCTGGCTGCGCGAGCGCGGCCTGGAACCGGCACTGGCCAAGCGCGCGGCCGAGGGTCGCCCCATCCTCGGGATCTGCGGCGGCTACCAGATGCTCGGCACCGAGATCGAGGACGACGTCGAGTCGCGGCGTGGCACCGTCGCAGGACTCGGACTTCTCCCGGTGCGCACAGTGTTCGACCCGACCAAGACCCTGACCCGGCCCACGGGCCTCGGCCTCGGCGAACCGGTGGCCGGCTACGAGATCCACAACGGCCAGGTCCAGGTCGAGGGCGGCGAAACCCTGTTCACCGACACCGCCGGCGCGGCGCTGGAGGGCTGCCGCCATGGCGCGGTCTGGGGCACGATCTGGCACGGCGCGCTGGAGAGTGACGGCTTCCGCCGCGCATACCTAACGCAGGTCGCGACGGCATGCGGACTGCGCTTCGAGCCGGACCCGACGATCTCGTTCGCCGCCGAGCGCGAGAAACAGCTCGACCGCCTCGGCGACGCGGTGGAGGAGTACCTCGACACGGACCGACTGTGGCGGCTGATCGAGGACGGGCCAACGGCGGGGCTGCCGCTGCTGGCGCCGGGGGCGCAGATCTAGCGCACGCGATTCAGAACCCTCAGTTTTCGCTACGGCCGACCGCCAACCGCACCGCCGAGTGCGAACCGCGCCATCGAACGCTGACCGCCGACCGCGAGCCGCCGCCTGCCGCCCGCCGCCTGCCAACCTGCGACCGCCAGGCCATCGCGAACCGGCGTGCGGAGCCGGTCGACCTGCCGCAGCTGCCTGCAAGCCGGCGACCGCCAGGTCATCGCAGATCAGTCCGACCGCACATCAGCCCACCCCTACCGAGCCCCCGTCCGCAGCAACTCCGCCCCCAGCGCCGTGCACCCGTGCCACGCCGCCTTCCCCTCCCGTCGCGTCGCCACCAGCCCGGCCTCGCGCAGTGCCGTCGCGTGCTGGGAGGCCGAGGCCGCGCTGATCCCCAGGTCCTGCGCCAGGTTCCCGGTCGTCCGCTGCTCCGCGAGCGCCTCCAGGACCTGCGCGCGGGTGCGGCCCAGCAGTGTGCCGAGCGGGTCGGCGTCCTGGGGTTCCGGCAGGAGCGGCAGTGGGGTGAGGGCCGGGTAGACGAGCAGCTTCGCGCCGTCCGGGGCCGTGGCGATCAGCGGTGATCCGCTCCATGTCGCCGTCGGGTAGAGGGTCAGGCCGCGGCCGTCGAGGTGGAAGTCGACGCGCTTCTCCGGCGCCATGTGCCAGACCAGGCCGTCGAGGCGGGAGCCCGGTAGCAGGGACTCCAGGCCCGCGCCGAGGCCGAGGCGGCCCCAGCGGCTGGTGCGCCAGGCGACCTCGGCGTGGAAGCCGGCTCGGAGGCGCCGCCAGGGCTCCGTCAGGACGCTGTCATACGCGTCGTGCAGCCCCGTCACGAGTTCGGTCCACGCCGCGCGGTCCCGGGCCGCGATGCGTCGCGTCCACGGCGTCGGCGCCTGGCCGAAGCCTGCGACCCGCGCCATCTCGCGGCGTACCTGGCCCGCCGAGGCTGCCGCCACCCGTTCGAAGCCCTCCTGGACGTCCGGCACCACCGGGTCCACGAACTGCGGTCCGCGGCCGCAGGGCGGTATCAGCTCCAGCAGCGGACGCGCGCGTCCCGGCAGTTCGCGGGCCGCCTCCCGGCGCCAGCGGGTGAACACCGGGTCGGACGCCGGACGGTGCAGCGTCGCCAGCGTCATCGCCAGTTCCAGCAACGGTGCCGGCTCGTCGGCGAAGCGTATGCGCAGCAGGTCGTCGGGCGTGAAGTGGATCCGCATCTCGTCCTCACGTTTCAGCGTGGGCTGAATCGATCGCCCCGGCGCGCGGGGGCTTCCAGAGTGAAGACGTGTCCCGCACCTTTCGGGGACGCGGTTCGACGACAGGAAACGACACGAAGGGACAACCCTCATGCGCAAGCGCATCCTCGGCGTCGCGATCACGGCCGGCTTGGTGGTGGCGGCGTTTCCGGCGGCGGCCTCGGCCGACGCGGGCACCACCTCCGCCGCCGCTGGCGGCTGGACGCCTGTGAGCTACGGGTCGCTGGACCAGCCGGCGGGCACGGACTGCTCGTTCGAGCTGAAGATCGACTTCCCCACGCAGGGAGTGGAGCAGCGGATCTCCGCCACCTACCCGAACGGAAGCCCGCTGCGAACCGACTTCCGAGGGCCGCTGATCGCGCGCTACACCAACGGGGCCACCGGCGCGTCCGTCGACGAAGACCTCAGCGGGGTCGGCACGCTGTACAACTTCCCGGACGGCTCAAGCCTGTGGAACATCCCGGACAACTTCGGGGTCAGCATCAAGCCCGGCGACCCGTACCACGCGCAGGGCGAGTACGTGCTCAGCGGCGGCGAGGTGATCGCGATCACGCCGAAGCACCAGGTCGCGGTCCTGTACCAGACCAAGGTCACCGACGTCTGCGCGGCGTTGTCGTGATCAGCTCCGACCTGGCACGGTTCGCGGCCCAGCCGGCAGCCCGGTCGGCAGCTCAACTCGTGCCTCAACCCGCAGCTCAGCCTGCCAGATAAGCCGCCGCCCGCTGACGCAGCACCTCGTGCACCCCGTACGCCGAAGTCCCCGAAGGCAGGAACGCCTTGCGCATCTTGGCGACCGACGTGTAGTTCGTGTCGCACACGTTCGCCAGCGGCGACTCCACACCCTGCGTCACCAGCTGGTACGCGTCCAGCTCGCTCAGGCCGTAGTCACGGGCGATCCACTGCACGAGATCGACCTGCGCGATGCGGAACGCGTCCTCCAGAGGCCGCGCCGATCCCGCCGTCATGATGTACGCGTCCGACTCCAGCCGGGGCCACGGCGTCGGCACGCCCTTCACCAGCTCGATGGTCACCACCGTGTTCATCGCGGTCTCCACGGCCACCCCGCAGGTCTCGCCCTCGCCCTGCCGGGCGTGGCCGTCCCCGAGGCTGAACAGCGCGCCCTCGACGTTCACGCCGAGGTAGCACGTGACCCCGGCGCGCATCTCGGGGGTGTCCATGTTGCCGCCGTGCGCGTCGGGCACCAGCGCCGAGCGCACTTCGAGGTTGGCCGGGGCGACGCCGACGGTCCCGTGCATCGGGTCCATCGGGAGTTCGACCTCGACGTCGCTGTCCTTGGCCCGGAACAGCGCCGTGCGGCGCTCGCGGTCCAGCTGCCAGATCCAGACCCGCTCCGGCAGCGGCGGCTGGAGGGTGGCGGTGGTGTGCGTTGAGGTCAGGGCGCCGAACAGCGGGACGGTGGTCGAGGCGGCCCAGTCGCGGGCCGGCTCGATGGACACGAAGTGGATCGCCAGCGTGTCGCCGGGTTCGGCGCCCTCGACGTAGAACGGGCCGGTCTGCGGGTTGAGGAACGGGAACTCGCAGACCTCGGTGACCAGGTCCTTCTCCGAGCGCACGCGGCCGGCGAAGCAGTCCTCGGTGAACAGCTCCAGGGTGTCGCCGGGCTTGACGCGGGCCAGCGGCGGCGCGCCGCCGAAGGTCCAGACGTATTCGCCGACGGAGGGGGTGAACTTGTGGACCGGGAGCGAGTTCGCCATGACTAGCACTGTAGCCAGGCGGACCCGCTCCGGGGGAGCGCCGGTTACGGTTTGGCCTCGGCCTCGGTCAGCAGCCGGTGCCCGGAGGCCAGGATCGCGATGCCCAGCACCACCACCACGGCCGCGACGTAGAACGCGACGTGGATGTTGTAGTGCTCGGCGAGCCGTCCGGCGACGTACGGCGCCAGGCCGCCGCCGATGAAGCGGACGAAGCCGTACGACGCCGAGGCGATCGGCCGGTCGACCGGCGAGACGGTCATCACGGCCTGCGTGGTGATGGTGTTGTTCACGCCGATGAAGACGCCCGCGACGATGACCGCCGTGATCAGCACCGCCTTGTGGTCCACGAACAGCCCGACGACCAGGATGTTGACGGCGAACAGCGTGAGGTTCGCGTAGAGGGTCCTGGCGATGCCGAACCGCGCCTGCAACCGCGGGGCGCCGAACACCGCGAACACCGCGACCAGCACGCCCCAGGCGGTGAACACGTAGCCGAGTTGGTGCGTATCCAGCTTCATCGGGAACGGCGCGTACCCCAGGAGGGTGAAGAAGCCCCAGTTGTAACACAGGGCCGTGAGCGCGAGGGTGAGCAGGCCGCGGTGTCGCAGGGCCTTGATCGGCTCGGTGATCGACACCTTGCGGGCCGGCGGCGGCGTCGGCGCCACCAGCACGAGCGTGGCGATCAGGGCGATCAGCATCAGCACCGCGACGCCGAAGAACGGCCCGCGCCAGCTGATCCCGCCGAGTTCGCCGCCGACCAGCGGGCCCAGGGCGATGCCGACGCCGAGCGCGGTCTCGTAGAGGATGATCGCGCCGGAGAAGCCGCCGCTGGCCGAGCCGACGATGACGGCCAGCGAGGTGGCGATGAACAGCGCGTTCCCGACGCCCCAGCCGGCCCGGAGGCCGACGATCTGGCCGACGGTGCCCGACGCGCCGGCGAGCGCGGCGAAGACCACGATGATCGCCAGGCCCGCGACCAGCGTCCGCTTGGCGCCGATGCGGCTGGAGACGAAGCCGGTGAGCAGCATCGCCACCGCGGTCACCACCAGGTAGCTGGTGAACAGCATGGTGACCTGGCTCGGGGTGGCCTTCAGCTGGGAGGCCAGGGCCGGCAGGATCGGGTCGACCAGGCCGATGCCCATGAACGAGATGACGCAGGCGAAGGCCACGGCCCAGACGGCCTTCGGCTGGTGCAGGAGGCTCGGCGGTTCGGGGTGGCCGGGGTGGCCAGCGTGGCTTGTATGGGCTGTATGGCCCGCGCGGCCCGGGTCGTGCCCGCTGCCGGAGCCGCCGAGGGTGCCTGGAGCGTCCGGAACGCCCGGAGCACGCAGCGCATCCGGAGCATGCGCCGCACCCGGGCCGCCGGGATTCGCAGTGGTCGCGACGGGCGCCGCGGAGGCGTCGGAGCGCAGGGTGGATGACAAGGTTCTTCCTTCCACGCGGTCGGACTACGGTCCCGCTCGCGCGCAAGGCTCCCTCTTCGTAGAGCGTCCCCGGGTCAGCGACCCGGGCCCGAAACGCTCAGTAGCGTGCGGCGAGCGAGTGGACCAGCTTCTGCGCCACCGGAAGGGCCTCCTCGGCGGCGCGTTGCAGCGTCGCCCGCTCCTCGTCGGTGAGCGTCTGCAGCACCTTGTCGAGGTGTTCCAGGCGGGTGTTCCACCGGGTGCGCAGCGTCTCGTCCCCGGCGGCGGTGAGCTCCACGAGCACCACGCGGCCGTCGGTGGGGTCGGCGACCCGGGCCACCAGGCCGGCGTCCTCCAGGCGGCGCAGCAGCTGGGTCATCGAGGGCTGGGTCACGCCCTGGGCGGTGGCCAGCGAGGTGATGCGCTGCGGTCCGCGCCGTTGCAGGGAGCCGAGGGTGGCGGCGGCGGTGAGGCTGAGCCCGTCCGGGGCCGGCACGTGCCGCATCATCAGCACTGTGACGGTCTCGAAGAGTTCGCCCACCGCGGCCGGGTTCTGATCCACGCTCATAATTGTATCGTCCATCTATATAGTTTGCCTATGTAATTGGGATCACAGTCGGCCGGCGGGGGCGACATCGGCGGCGCACCTGGCGTATCTCGCGCGCCCGGCGCGCCCGGCGCACCCGCCGCACCCGCGGCCGGCCGCCCGGCTCACTCCCAGGGCGCGCCCTTTTCCAGCAGCGTGCGGCCGAACTCGGCCATCTTCGCCGCGTACTCCTCGGTCCACCCGGTCAGCAGCGCCAGATCCGCCACCGGCATCCGGTCGAACCGCCGCGGGTCGGTGAGCTTGGCCGCCGCCACGGCCTGGTAGTTCTCGGCCCGGCTGGCGGAGGCGCGGAAGGCGTCGGCCAGCTCGGTGCTGCGCGAGAGCAGCTGCAGCGGGTCCTCTATGGAGTCCAGGCCGAAGAACGACTCGGTGTCGATCGGCACGCCTGCCGGCGGGTCGCCGATCAGGTGCAGCGGCCGCTTCTTGGGTTCGGGCTTGGAGGGCATGCCTTGATCGTAGGACTTACTTCTTCAGCTGGAAGTCCGCCGCGCGCTTGGCGGCGGCCTGGGACGCCGAGAGCGTGAGGTCGTCGTTGGTGTGGCCGTCGACGCGGGTCTGCGCGATCAGCAGGACCAGGTCGTTCTGCCGGATCAGGACGACGTTCATCTCCATCGAGGCGATGCCGAACGTGGCGGAGGTGTGCCAGGCGTGCGAGGCGTCGCCGACCTTCGGCAGGTTCAGCGGGGTCGCGTGCAGGGTGACCGACAGGCCCTCCTCGGTGACCTTCACCGCGCCGCAGGCGGTCAGTGCGCTGGATGCCTTGTCGACCAGGCTCGCCGCGGTCTCGCCCTGCGGCTGGATGATCGCCTCGTCCACGTAGTCGTCGAGCGCGCCCTTGGTCCACTCGGCCTGCGCCTGGTCGCCGATGTTCGACTGCTGAAGCACTTCCAGGCCCGCGCAGCCCTTGATCAGCGAGGGGAGGTTGCGCTGCGTGAGGCCTTCGGAGCGGAAACCCGCCGGGAGGTCCGACAACTGGATCAGTGCGGGGGCCAGGCGCGTGCTGGAGGTGGAGGGGCCGCCGGAGGGGGTCGAGGAGTCGGCTGGCGTCGTCGGAGTCGCTGCGGTCGCTGGACTTGCGGGTGTCGTCGCCGTCGCACTGGTCGGCGCGGTGGTGGCGACGTTCAGCGCGCTACTGGCGCCGGACCCCTTCGAGGCGCCGCAACCGGTCAGCATCGCGAGTGCCGCGGTGGCCGCCGTGGCCGTGCCGAGCAGCGTCCGTATCCGCACGGTCGTCCCTCCTGACGGTGAACACTGTTCGTCCATCCTGCCCGAACGGCGCAGCGGATGCCGCCGGATCGGGTCGCGCGATCGTTAGGCTCACGGCGTGACAGATGCGACGACCACCCCGATCCCCGCCCTCGTGTCCGGGTTCGACCACGACCTGGACGGCCTCGGCACCGCCGCCCGCGCCACCTACGACCAGCAGTACCACAAGAGCGAGTTCGCTCACATGGGCGTCCCGGTGCCGGACCTCCGCAAGCTGGTGAAGGGCATGTACAAGGAGATCGGCGGCCGCCGCGCGACCCACGACGACGTCACCGGCCTGGCCGCGGCCCTGTGGGACACCGACATCTACGAGCGGCGCCTGGCGTCGGTGTTCGTCCTCGCGCAGGGCGTCCGCCTCCTGACCGCGGCCGACCTGCAGGACCTGACCCTGATGCTCCGCGACGCCCCGATGTGGTCCCTGGTGGACCCGATCTCGGGCGACGTCGCGGGCAAGATCGTCCTGCGCGACCGCGAAGGCACCTCCCGCACCCTGGACCTCTGGGCCGACGACGGCGACTTCTGGCTCCGCCGCGCATCCCTGCTGGCGCTGATCCCGGCGATCCGCGAAGGCAAACCCGACCTCGTCCGCTTCACCCGCTACGCCGACCCGATGATCGAGGAACGCGAGTTCTTCATCCGCAAGGCACTCGGCTGGGTCCTGCGCGAGATCGCGCACAAGGACCCGACCTGGGTCGCGGCATGGGTCACCCCGCGCCTGGACCGCCTGTCAGGCGTGACGTTCCGCGAGGCGGTGCGACGCCTGCCGGAGGACACCTCGACGCGACTGACGGCGGAGTACAAGGCGGCCGGGGGCGGGCGGGGGAAGGCTACGGTGGAGCGGGCTGTGGCGGTGGTGTGAGGGGCTGGGCCGATCGAGGGAGCTCTCGCAGAAGCTCGCATACGGCTCAACCTGCCAGGTCGGAGCCTTTGACGGTCTCGCGGGACCGCACCACCAGGAGGAACCAGTGTCATACCCGCAACTGCGCACCCCCGAGGAGAGGCTCGCCGACGCGAAGAAGCTGTTGAGCCTCCCGCGTATCGTCGTGATCTGCGGCTCCACCCGCTTCATGGCCGAGATGAGCGAGGCCGATCTGCGAGAGACCAAAGCCGGGAAGATCGTGGTCAAACCGGGCTGCGACATGAAGTCGCCGCACGAACTCTCGTCCGATCCTGTCGAGGCCGAGGCGCTGAAGGTTCGACTCGACGATCTGCACCGCGCGAAGATCCGGCTCGCCGACGAGGTGCTCGTAGCCGGCGACTACATTGGAGACAGCACCCGAGCCGAAATCGCCTACGCCCGGTCGCTGGGCAAGCCCGTGCGGTTCACGCACCCCGAAGTCGACCCCGGTGTCTGACGCGTCGATCGGTTGCTCGTGCCGGTGCGGCGTGGGCGCGGCACCGTAGGTTTGGGGCCATGCGGAGCTTGAGCGCGGACGAAGTGCGGTGGCTGCGAGTCAGGGCGCAAGGGCTGGCCGGTGATCGTGTGGGCGTCGGCGACGAGCCTGCTGGCCGCACCGCCGCCGTAGCAGCCGCCGTCCGCACTGCGGCGGCGCTCCAAGCGCAGGCGGCCGGTCCGGTACGCCTCCAGGTCTGGGCGCGTACGCGCGGCCTGCACGCCGCCGACGTCGACGCGGCCGTCGCCGAGGTCGCGGTCGTGCGTACCTGGCTCATGCGCGGCACGATCCACATGGTCGCCGCCGACGACCTGCGGGCCTACCTGGCCGTGCTCGGGCCGGTGAATCTGCGCGCGGATCGGCGGCGGCGGGAGCAGTTGGAGCTCGGCGACTCGGTGTGCGCCCGGGCGATGGACGCGCTGGCGAAGATCCTCGGTGGTGGCAGGGCTCTGACTCGGGCGGAGATCGTTGCCGAGTGGGCCGGGCACGGGGTCGTAGTCGATCTGAAGAGCCAGCAGCCGCCGCACCTGCTCGCGTTCGCCGCCAACAGTGCTCTGATCTGCCGTGGCCCGGACGCTGCGCGCGATGAGCCCACGTACGTCCTGCTCGACGACTGGCTGGCGTCAGCCGCCGCCCCGCCGCCGCATCGGACCGGCCCCGACCGCGAAACCGCCCTGACCCGCCTCGCCGAACGCTACTTCGCTGCCTATGGCCCGGCGACCACCGCCGACCTCGCCGCGTGGTCCGGCCTGCCCGCCGCCGATGCGAAAGCCGCCGTCACGCTCGTCCGCGACAGCCTCGAAGAAGTCGAGCACGACGGCCAGCGCCTGCTCCTTCAACGCGGCGCCGAAACCACACCCACCCCGCCCCGAAACCCGCACCGCCTCCTGCCCCGCTTCGACCCCTACCTCCTCGGCCACCGCTCCCGCGACCTGATCCTGGCCCCCGCCTTCGCCAAGCGCGTCAACGCCGGCGGCGGCATGATCGCGCAGACGATGCTCGACGCCGGCCGCGTCGTCGGCACGTGGAAGCCGAACCTGCTCGAACCCTTCGAAGACCTGCCGTCCGATCTGCCGCCCGATCCGCCGCCCGGTCTGCCATCCGGTCTGCCGCGCGGCCTACCGTCCGCCGCCGCAAACGCCTGGCAGCGCGAAATGGACTCCGCCGCAGCGTTCTGACCACACCGGTATCCCTCAAGAGGAGTAATCCCGCACCCCACCGGGCATCTGCCACCTGGCAGCAAACGCAGTTACGCACCAGCCACGAACAGACAACGAAGCAGCCACGAACTCAGCGCGTATAAACGGCGACGAAGTCCCGCTCGTTGCCAGACGTGAAGCGTCCCGCCGGCCCGAGCCACGGCGCCGGCTCGGTCCAGCGTCCGTCCGCGTAGGTCCCGAAGATCGGTCGCGTGAAGTTGATGTCCAACTCCATGGCGCGCACCGCGCCGGCCCGCTGGAGGTACTGCGCGAGCTGCAGGGGCGAGGCGTTGTGCACCGCCGCGTAGACCACTTTCCCGTCCGCCGTCACCCCGATCCCGGAGCGGTTGCCGTGTACGTCCGCCGAGTTGTTGGTGAAGCCCCACGTCCGCTCGTCCGCCGCGGTCCCGTCGTTGAGGTCCGCCGCGAGCTTCCCCTCGTTGATCAGCAGGGCCAGGTTCTGCCGCACGCCGACCACGTCGGTGCTCGGCAGCCCGCCGGGCCACGCCAGGACGTCCATCGAGCCGTCCTGGTAGAAGACCTCCGAAGCCGTCCCCGTGCGCAGCGGTCCGAAGGCCGTGTGGCCGCCTAGGTAGAACCCACCCCAGGAAGCGTTGTTGGCCATGAGGAACCCCCCGTTCCATCCGGCGAGGAGCCCGCTCGTGCTCGCGGCGTTGCCGCCGGGCCAGCTGCTCCCGCCGGGGACCTGCGAGCCGGCGTGCAGCACGAAGCGCACCGCCGCGGGGTCGAACCGTGCCGCGAACGCGTCGACGTCTCCGCTGACCTCGACGCTCGGCGTGCCCACACGCCACGCCAGCGGCTCCCCGGCCGGCGCGGAGTCGGTGTATCCGGGCAGCTTCGTGGTCGGGCCGGTGGCCGAGGAGCCCGGTACGACCGGGACGTGGGACGGCGCGGTCGGCGACGGCGTTGCCGGCGTCGTCGGCGCCGACGTTGAGGATGTTGAGGACGAAGCGCCCGCCGACGAACCGCCCGAAGCCCCGGCGGCCCCCGACGTGTTCGACGCCCCGGTCGGGGAAGCGCCTCCCGAACCCTTGCCCGCCGGCGTGCTGCCCATGGCGGAGCCCGTACCACTCGACGAACACCCTGATACGGCGACCACGACCGTCGCGACCGCCGCCGAGGCGACACTGAAGCGTTTCCCGAAACTGCTGCTCACGGGGATCACCTTAGATGTTCACCCGGAGTCAACGCTGAGTGACCTACCGATGACGGATAGTCCAGGTTACTCTTGTATCAGGACCCGATAACCCCGATGAGAGCGCGTATAAGGGAAACCATGACGGGGACCATCGACCAAGGGTTCCAGGCCAACGAGAACAAGACCGGGGGTGCCGGACGCCCCCTGAGCCTCGGCGACTCCGGACACCAGGGCGACTTCGGTGAGACGTTCATCAGAGCCCTGGCCGCCGCGGCCAACCTCGACGCCCTGCGCTCCGACCGCGACCGGGTCGGAGTGGACTGGACGCTGCGCTATCCCGCCGCGGACGGACGCCGCGGGTTCCCCCTGATAGACGCCCAGGTGAAGTCCTGGTCCGATCCGCGCGGAAACGACGTCGCCTGGCGTTATCCGCTGGAAGTGAAGAACTTCAACTGGCTCGCCGGGCGCGACTACCTGGTGCCCCGGTTCCTGTTCCTGGTGGTCGTGCCGCGCGCCTCCTCGGCGTGGACGGACATCACCACGGACCGGCTAATCCTCCGCCACGCCGCGTATTGGGCGTGTTTCCACGACGCGCTCCCGTTGCCGGGAAGAAACCGGTCAAGTACGTATACAGTGCGCGTCCCGCGTGAGAATCTGCTTACTATCAGGGCCCTCCACGGGCTGTTCGGCGATGGGTTCCGGGAGATGCTCACGTCATGACCGCCCCCACATCCGCATCCGGCCGGGCCGCAAGGCTCCGGCCGGATGACGTACTCCGCTATTTGGCAGCAACGGGCTGGCGCAGAGGCCGCGACTACGGGCGCGGCCAGATCTGGGAGCTCGACCCGCCGCCCGGGGTCGCGAACCCGCACCCGTACGAGGTGCTGGTGCCGCTGGACCAGCGGTTGCGCGACTATCCGCTGCGGATGACCGACCTGCTGGAGACCGTCGCGAACGCCGAACAGCGGGACGCGAACTCGGTCCTCGGCGACCTGGACCTCAAGTGGGCGGACGTGCTCTACGTGCGCCTCAACGAGTTCTCGCTGGCCGATCTGGCGCCGGCGATGACCGGCCTGCGCGATCTCGCCCTGGCGGCGGCGCGCGCCGTGGACGCCAAGCACGCCTGGGACTTCGTGCGCGGTGCCGAGGTGGGGTCCTCGCGCACCGGCGTGCCGGTCCTCACGGTGCGGACCGTCCTCACCCCGGACATCGGGGAGCCGATCGAGCGCAAGGTGACCCGGACGATGTACGAGGGCGTCCTGGGCGCCTTCCGCGCCGCCATAGGGGATCACGAGTCGCAGGCGTACTTCCCGATCGTGAACGGCTACAGAGCGACCCGTCCGACGCTCGCCAGAGAGGTCTGCGCGGCCCTGGCGCGGATGGGAGGTCGCAAACGGTCCGGCTACGAGCTGCGCTTCACGTGGTCGCCGGACGTCCCGTTCAAAGGGGACCAGGCGGTCTTCGAGTTCACTCCGCACGTGCTTGGGGAGGTGGCACGAGCGGCCAAGGAGCTGCGCGACTTATCGTGAGTTGTATGTCCTCCATCCGCGGCGCGTACGAAGAGTTCGGTGCGGAGGAGTACTACCGGCGGTTCGGAGCCGACTACCGGAACCCGCATGAGACCGCCGTGCGCGCCGTCATCCAGGAGAGCGTGAAGCGGAACGCCTTGGATCTGCGCCACGTGCTGGACTTGGCGTGCGGCAGCGGAGAGGCGACACGCGCACTCCTTGAGATCGGCGCTAAGGAGATCGACGGAGCGGATCCCTATACGGCGGCCGCGTACAGCGCCGCTATAGGGATCCCGGCCGAAGAGTTGAGCTTTGAGGACGTCGCGGCCGGCGCTCTGGCCGGCCGCCACTACTCACTGACTGTGTGCAGTTTCGCGCTGCACCTGGCCGACGTCTCTCGCCTGCCGCTGCTGGCGTGGCAGCTGGCCCAGGTGTCCGACGCGCTGCTGATCGTCACTCCGCACAAGCGTCCCGATCTGCGGGCCGAGTGGGGCTGGCGGCTCGGCGACGAGTTCGTCCGGGACCGGGTGCGTGCCCGGGTCTACCTGTCGTACGGACACGGCCAGGGTGAGCAGGCAGACGGCCAATAGGCCGCCGAACGCATAGCGCGAGCCGAGTCCGTTGTCGTGGTGCGCGAACGCTATAGCGGTCGTCACCAGATAGATGCCGCCGGACGTGCCCAGGCTGCGAGCCGTGCTGAGCAGGCCGCTGACGACCCCCGAAGCCCGCTGCGGGACCGCGGCCATCACTTGCGCGTTGTTCGCCGGGGCGTAGGCGCCCAGGCCCAGGCCCAGGACGCCGAGCAGCGGGACCAGCACCGCCGGCTCGAACGGCAGCACCAGCAGCCCGGCCAGGGCCGCCACGGCCAGGCCCAGCCCGGCTCCGGCCCGGCACTTCAGGAACGAGGCACCGATCGCGAAGCCGACCGGCAGGGTGGTCAGCACCAGGCCGGAGGTCAGCGCGCTGCTGCCCCGGGCGGCCATGATCACCGGCACCAGCACCAGCGGCCCGAACAGGACCAGGTAGCCGCCGGCCGCGCCGAGCAGGCCCCGGCGCACGTCGTGCTGCTTCAGCGGGCCCAGATCGAGCTTGAGGCCCGGGTTGCGCTCGCGGGTGCGCGGCAGCATCAGGACGCCGCCGACCAGGGCCACGACGCCGACCGGGACGTTCACCCAGAACACCCAGCGCCAGCCGAGGGTGTCCACCAGCAGGCCGCCGACCGCGGGGCCCAGGCCCAGGCCGAGCGCCTGCGCCGCGGCCTGGACGCCCAGGGCCTGGCGCAGCTTCTCGCGCGGGGCGGCGTTGGAGATCAGCGCGATGCTGTTGGCCTGGAGCATTGCCGCGCCCAGGGCCTGGACCACGCGGAAGGCGATGAGGGTGTCCAGGCCGGGGGCCAGCGCGCAGGCGGCGGAGGCGGCGGTGAAGACGGCGAAGCCGTAGACGTAGAAGAGCTTGCGGCCCAGGGCGTCGGACAGACGGCCGGTCGGGACCAGCAGCAGGGTGAGCGTCAGCAGGTACGACAGGGAGACCCAGGAGACCGCGGACAGCGACGCGTGGAACTCGGTGCGCAGGGCCGGGAAGGCGAGCGTGGTGATCGAGGCGTCGAGCTGGCCCATGAAGGCGCCGAAGCAGACGGTCAGGACGGCCAGACGCCAGGCCCAGGGCAGGTTGCGTATGCGTTCCGGACGAGGTCGCTCGCGAAGGAGGACGTTCACGATTTCCAGCGTACTCCGAAAGTTTCGGACACCGAAATATTCGGTCGGCCGACACTGTGTCTCAACCGTGCGGAGGCACAGGCGCAACCGGGCCTTCGTCTTCTAAGGTCTGGACATGCCTACGCCGGAGACCCCCGCGACGCCGCAGCAGTTCGAGGCCCAGACGTACCAGCCGCCCGCGACCGGCGACGCGACCGCGCAGCAGCTCACCGACGTGGTGACGCGGCTGCGGCGCGCGCTGCGCACGTCGATCCGCACGGAGTACCCGTGGGAGGCGCTGCCGATGGCGCAGATCGAGCTGATGCAGGCGCTCAGCGACCGGTCCCCGGCCCGGGTCGGCGACCTGGCGGCGCGCCAGCGGCTGTCCACCTCGACGGTCAGCGGGCTGATCGGGCAGCTGATGACGGCGGGCCTGGTGGTGCGCGGCACGCACGCCGACGACCGCCGGGTGGCGGTGGTGGAGCTGACCGAGGCCGGCCGCAACCAGCTGGCCGACTGGCAGGCGGCGCACCAGCGGCGGATCGGCGCCGCGTTGGAGCGGCTGGAGCTGCCGGAGCAGGACGCGGTGGCCGCAGCCCTGCCGGCGCTCGCGAAGCTGGTGGAGTACTTGTTCGCGGGGTCGGGGCTGGGCGCCGACGACGAGGCGTGAGCGCGCTTCCGGCCGGGCGCCGTCATCGGTTGCGTGCGGCCAGGAGTACAGCCTCGCTGCCGGGTGATGACAGGATGGAACAGCCAACTTCTGAATCTGCCGCTGAGGACAACGCATGACCATCGATCCGGGAGCCATCCCGAACTTCGGCCCGCAGGAGCCGCCGCAGGGTCCGCCGCCGATCATCAAGCCCGACGCCAAGCTGATCGGCGACCTGTTCGAGCAGGTCGGGATCAAGTACGGCACCGACGACGAGGGCGACATCGTCGCCTCCTGGCCGGGCTTCCGTGTCTACGCGATGTTCCGTGGGGAGAACAAGGAGCTGTTCGCGGTGCGCGCCTTCTACGAGCGCGCGTACCCGCTGGAGGAGAAGCAGGAACTGCTCGACGTCATCGACGAGTGGAACCGCGACTCGCTGTGGCCGAAGGTCTACACGCACACCAACGAGGAGGGCGTGCTGCGGCTGGTCGGCGAGTCGCAGATGGTCGTGCCGCAGGGCGTGAACGTCGACTACTTCGTGGCCAGCGTCATGAACTGGGTGCAGGCCTCGATCGGCTTCAACGGCTGGCTGGCCGAGCGGCTCGGGCTCGAGGTCGAGGTGGACTCGGTCGGGCAGGGCGGCGACGACGATGACGACGACTCCGACGGGCCGGGCAACAACCCGGGCGGGATCAACAACTGATCGGCGAGTGTTTCGGCAGTGACCGGCGGCTGACGTTTATGCGTCAGCCGCCGCTTCAGTGTTGAGGGGTCGATTTCCCCTAAGGGCGTCTTCCCAGGCCTGGGGGTCGCGCAAAACGCCAGCGGATTTCGGACCCTGCGTTGTCCGCGCGCCAACCGCGACGGAGTGCCAGAATCAGGGCATGGCGACGGGGCTGAGCAGCATCCGCATTGAGATCGGCGGATCGGAGCACTGGGGCGTCGAAGCGGCAGTCCACCCGCTGATCGACGGCCGCGACATAATCCGCGAGTCCTTCGTCTCCGGCCCCGGACTCCCACCCGACATCCTGCTGCGCCCCGAAGGCGGCCTGCGCGCCGCCCCCGAGCCGCGCGAGGTGGTCCTCGCCGAGGCCGACTGCACCCCGGAGTGCTGCGGCGCACTGGCCGTGACCATCAGGCGCGACGGCGAGCAGGTCGTGTGGGGCGGCTGGCGGGACCTGAACGGACCGGCCCCGGTGCTGCCCGAGTTCCGCTTCGACGCGGGGGAGTACGACGCGGAGATCGCTCGGGCTGAGGGCGCGGCGCTGCACTAGCCGGCGCCGACCACGGCCAGGCACCCGTCGCACGGCCCAGCGCCGCCGCAGCTCCGAACGCCGCCTACCGTCGCCGCAGCCCGAACCTCGCCAGCGCCGCCGCGGCTTCGGCACCGGCTCTGCGGCCTAGCGCCGCCCGCTGTTCCGAACGCCGCCGGCTGCCGTCGCCGCGGCCCGAACCTCGCTAGCGCCGCCGCAGCTCCGGCGTCGGCTCCTTCCGCATAGTGCCGCCGCAGGCCGCCCCTGCCCCGGCTCCTACCGCCGCCGCGGTCCCAACTCCACCGCATACATCGCCGCGAGCACCAGCGCGGCCCCGATCCACCCGCGCACCGCCAGCGTCTCGCCGGCCAGCACTCCGGTCACGCCCGCGAACACCGGCTCCATCGTCAGCACCACGGCGGCGCGCGTGGCCGGCATCCTGGCCTGCGACCAGGTCTGCAGGAAGAAGCCCGCCGCCGTGCCGAGCAGGGCCGTCACCGCGACCGCGGCCCAGCCGGCGGCGTTCGGGGGCAGCGTCAGGACGTGGCCGCCGGTGCTCCCGTGGCTGATCACCGCGAGCAGCAGCGAGACTGCCGCGACCGTCCCGATCTGCACCACCGCCAGCGCGTACGCGTCGTGCCGGTGCGACCACTCGCCGAGGCCCACGATGTGCAGTGCGAAGAAGAACGCGCCGACCACCGTCAGCAGCTCCCCGCGCCCGATCGACAGGCCGTGCAGCGAGATCAGGCCGAGTCCGACCGTCGCCAGCGCCACCGCCGCCCACACCGCCGGCGGCACGCGCCGTCGTAGCAGCACCGCGCCGATCAGCGGCGTGAACACCACGAACAGTCCGGTGATGAATCCCGACACCGACGCCGACGCGGTCCGCAGCCCGAACGTCTGCGCCGCGTACCCCGCCGCCAGCACCAGCCCGAGCAGCACGCCGTGCCGCCACCCGGCGCGCCCGAGCCCCGCCAGCGCCCGCGGGCGCACCGCCAGCATCGCCGCGCACGCCACCGCGAACCGCAGCGCCAGGAAGTCCAGGACCGGTACCGAGGCGATGGTGTCCTTCACGACCAGGAACGTCGAGCCCCACACCGCCGTGGTGGCCACCAGGCCGGCGGTCGCCAGCAGGCCGGATCGGCGGGTCGCCGCGTACTGGTGCGCGGGGGACAGCGGTGACGACGCTGAACCCGGCGCCGGCGATACGCTCAGCGTTGACTCGGAGGCGGGGACTGAGCCGGGGACTGAGGCGGGGACTTCGGTGTTCACGTCCGCCAGCTTCTCATAAGTTTGCCGCATGCCGGATTTATATTCGGCCGGCGAGACGGAGCTCGATCACAGGACCTTGGTACAGTTTCCGTTCGAACCTGAATGCGAAGTGGGGGGATTCCACAGTGCTCGAAGCGTTGGCCGAATTCGTTCGGGCACGGACCACCGCCGAGGAGATCGAAGCCCTCGCCGACGGCCAGGGCCTGTTCCTCCCGCCGGACGCCGGGGCTGAGGTGTCCGAGCTGATGGCGTCGCAGGACCCCGCCGAACTCACCGCCAACGTCGTCTCGCTGCGCAACCTCATGCCGGGCGGCGACCTGTTCCACACCGCCGTCCTGGCCCTCATGTGCGGCACCCTGGTCGAGCGCGGAGCCGACGCCGGCGCCGCCATCGACGCCACCCTGGAGCTGTTCGTCCAGCAGCTCGACGCCCTCGCCGACGAGCGCAACCGCGGCGACGAGATGGTGACCACCGCCGGGCAGCTGACGTTCATGGCGACCATGACGATGCTCTGCCGCTCCGTCGGGACCCGCAAGCGCTGGCGCGCGCGGCCGGAGCTGATGGCGCGGCTGGACGAGCTCGAGGAGGCCGGCCTGGTCCCCTGGTTCCTGCGCGAGGTGTTCACCCTGCACGACGACGTCGACCTGCTCGTGCTCGACGCCAAGAACCGGCGCGCCTTCCAGTTCCGCATGATCGGCGTGCGCGACCGCCTCTATCACTGCTACGCCCTGCTCCAGGACGCGCTCCTGCGGCACGCCGGGCCCGGCTACCTCGACGCCGAGCCCGTCGACCCCGAGATGGTCCGCTTCGCCCGCAACCGCGACCTCGCCGAGGACGACTTCGCGGACCAGGACCTGCACGACCACCTGCGGTTCAACTTCGCCCTGCCCGGCACGCTGTTCATGCCCGGCTCGGCCTCGCCCTCCGAGCTGCCGACGATCGACGGCCTGCCGCTGCTGATGGTCGAGCCGAAGGGCATGTCGATCAACTGGAACCCGGCCAACATGTACGGGGTCGTGCACGAAGCGCTCCAGGCCTCCGTGGAACTCGTCCGCGAACTCGACCGCGCGCAGGCCGACGCCCTGTTCGCGAAGTGCGGCGTGTAGATCTGGCGAGCCCGACCTCGGCGAGCCTGAGCTCGGCGAACCTAGGCCCGGCGACCCCGAGCCCCCGAACCAAAACCCCCGAACCAACCCCCCCGAACCTAAGCCGCCACAGCCAACGCCTCCAGCGCGAACCACACGACCTTCCCCGTCGACGTCCGCCGCGACCCCCAGTCCGCCGACAGCTCGCTGACCAGGAACAGCCCCCGGCCGCTCTCCTCCAGATCGTCCGGCAGCGCCGCCGGCCGCGGCTCCGCCCCGACCTGGTCGGCCACCTCGCACGTCAGCCGCTCGTCGTACGACAGCCGGATCTCGATCGGCCCGGGCCCGGCCGCGTGCCGCACCGCGTTCGTCGCCAGCTCGCTGACCAACAGCTCCGCGGTGTCGACGGTGTCCGCCGGCAGCCCCCACGAGCCGGCCTGCTGCCGCACGAAGTGCCGCGCCTCGCGCACCGCGTAGGACTCCGCCGGCAGCTCCCACGACGCCGAGCGCGACGGCGCGCGCCCGATCCGCGCCACCAGCAGCGCCAGGTCGTCGCGGTCGCCCTCCAGCACCAGCGTCCGGGTCAGGGTGTCGCAGATCTCTTCCAGGCCCGCTTCGGGATCGCCGAGGTTCTCCAACAACAGATGTAATCCGTCTCCGATGTCGCGGTTCTTCGACTCCACCAGGCCGTCCGTGCACAGCACCAGCAGCGAGCCCTCCGGCAGGTCCAGCGTCCAGGACTCGAACGGGTCCGAGACGAACCCCAGCCCCAGCGGCCGGTTCGCCGGCACGTCCTCGATCCGCGGCTTCACCGCCGGGTCCGGGTGCACGATCACCGGCGGCACGTGGCCGGCCCGCACGATCTCGCACGTGCGCGCCTCAGGGTCGTGCACCGCGATGATGCACGTGGCGAACAGGTAGCTGTCGGCCATGTCCGGCAGCAGCGCGTCCAGGTGCCCCATCAGCTCGGTCACCGGCAGCTCCAGCCGGGCCAGCGTCCGCACCGCGGTGCGCAGCTGCCCCATCACCGTGGCCGCCTGCATCCCGTGCCCCATCACGTCCCCGACCACCAGCGCCACCCGGCCGCCGGTCAGCGGGATCACGTCGAACCAGTCGCCGCCGACCTCCGCCACGTCGCTGCCCGGCACGTACCGGTGCGCGACCTCCATCCCCGGCGGCGGCTGCACCCGCTTGGGCAACAACGAACTCTGCAACGTCAGCGCCTGCGACTTCTCCAGGTTGTACAGCCGCGCGTTGTCTATACACAGCGCCGTGCGCCGCGCCAGGTTGTCCGCCAGCTCCACGTCCCGGCCGCAGAACTCGGCGCGTGCCGCCGGGTCGCGGTTGAACGCCAGCAGGCCCAGCACCCGGCCGCGAGCCATCAAAGGGCTGAGAAGCAGGGAACGCCCCGCTATCGCCTGGTAGAAGTCCGGCCGTCCGAAGTCCTCGGAGGTGCGCAGCGCCAACTCCTCCGGGACCACCGGGAAGAACAGCGAGCGCCGCTCGGCCATGCACCGCGCGAACGGGGAGGCCGGCGGGCACACCGCGGTCTCGCCGATCGGCAGGGTGGACAACCAGAACTCCACCGGCAGCGGGTCCTTGTCCGAGACGCCCAGGGCCAGCCGGCGCACCCGCGCGCCGCCGTCCTTGAACGGCGCCGGGATCTCGTGGTGCGTGGCGACCCGCTCCTGCAGCAGCACCCACGTGGTGTCGGCGAAGTCGGGTATCGCGATGCCGACCAGTTCCTCGGCCGTGCGCACCAGATCCAACGTGGTGCCGATCTCCTCGCTGGCCCGGTTCAGCAGGGCCAGTCGCAGGCGCACCGAGTCGGCGGTGTCGTGCCAGTCGTGCGGCGGTGCCGCGTGCCGGGGGGTGCGCTTGTCACCCCCCGCTCCGGCCGCGCCCGCGTCCGGGGCGCCGGGTGTACCGGAAAAAGGAGTGGCGACTTGATCCGCCACCGTCCGATCCACTGCTCGCTCCCACCCTCTCGCTGCCTGCCCACCGCGTGCCGTCCGGCGGTCCGGGGTCAGCACCCACCGACTCCGCCGCGGCTCGCGTCCACTCATCCTCTTACCCGCGCCGGACGCCGCTGACCATCACTGACGTTCCGTCACCGGACGGCCACTGTCGAGTATGGACATCCCTCGTCCGTGAACGTACCGAATCCCCGAAGTACCGGGTCCTCGCAGGCGGGGCCGGGGGCGCGCGGACCCGCCGCGCGCTCCCGCTCAGGACAGCGGGTTCTCGAAAAGCGCCACGGGGTCCTTGTGCCGTGCATACGTCCCCGCCTCAGGCTGCTGTGAATGGATCGTGTTGCCGAAGAACCACTTGTTGACTTCTACGTTGGTGAAGCCCTGGGCCGCCAGCTTTGCGCGGGCGTCGTCCTCCGAAAGTCCGGTCACATCCGGTACCGGGAAGGTCGCGGCGCCCTTGGACAGCGTCAGCGTCACCGTGCTCCCCGGCTGTGCCGAGGAGGGGTTCACCGACACCACGGAACCGCTGGCCACGGTCTCGGAGAAGACCTGGTCCGGGGCGATCACCACCTGGAAGCCGGCCGACCGCAGGGCCTCGACGGCCGAATCAGGGGTCTGACCCGACTCGTCCGGCACCAGGACCGGCTTGGGGCCGCGGGAGACCGTGATCTTCACCGGGCCGCCCTTCTTCACCTTGCCGGACGGATCCGGCGAGGAGGTGATCACCTGCCCGGACGGCACGCTGTCGCTGTAGTCGCTCAACACCTGCGGGTGCAGGCCGTCGCGGGTCAGCTCGGCCAGCGCGGCGTCCTGGGTCTGCCGGATCACCGAGGGCATCGAGCGGAACTGCCCGCTGGTGGTCCACCACGCCACGATCCCCAGGATCACCGCGAGCACCAGGATCACGGCCAGCGCGTAGTGCCCGCGCCGCGGCCGCCAGGGCTGGTCGGCCGGGATCAGCTGGCGCGGCTGGTTCGGGGAGGTGCGGGCCTTGTAGACCTGCTTGCCGCCGGGTTTGGTGGCCCGGGCCGCGTGGTCCACCCGGGTCGGGTTGGTCGGCAGCGGCGGGGGCGGCGGCACCGCGCGGGTGTTCTCCGGCGCCGGCATGACCCGGGTGCGCGCGGTGTGGCGCTGCCCGGCCAGGGCCGCGAACTCCGCGGTCGCGGTGTTGTCCGGGTCCCGGTCCTCCGGGATCGCGCCGAAGTCCAGCGCGGCGTCCGGCAGGCTGCCGATGGTGCGCAGCACCTCGGCGTGCAGGACGTTGGCGTCGCCGGGCCGCTCGCCCGGCTCCTTGGCGGTGGCCCGGGCGACCAGCGCGTCCAGCGCCGGGTCCAGGCCCGGCACGGCGGCCGAGGGGGCCGGCACGTCGTCGTGGACGTGCCGGTAGGCCACCTGGATCGGGGAGTCGGCGACGAACGGCTTGGCGCCGGTGAGCATCTCGTAGAGCACGATGCCGGCCGAGTACACGTCCGAGCGGGCGTCGCAGATCCCGGACTTGACCTGCTCGGGGGCCAGATACGAGGCGGTGCCGACGATCATCCCGGCCAGCGACACCGTGGCCCCGGCCGCCGCCGAGCGCGCCAGCCCGAAGTCGGCGACCTTCACCGCGTGCGCGTAGGTCCCCTCCTTGCCGATCAGCACGTTCTCCGGCTTCACGTCCCGGTGCACCATCCCGGCGCGGTGCGCGGCGCCCAGCGCCGAGAGCACCGGCGCCAGGATCTCCAGCGCCTCGCGCGGGGTGAAGCGGCCGCGGTCGGACAGCAGCTCGCGCAGCGTCTGGCCGTCGATAAACTCCATGACCAGATACACGTGCCCGCCGTCGGCACTCTGGTCGAACACCGCGACGATGTTGGGGTGGGTCAGGCGCGCGGCGGTCTTCGCCTCCCGGATGAAGCGCGACACGAACTCGTCGTGCCGCGCCAGCTCAGGATGCATGACCTTGAGCGCGACCACGCGGTCGAGCCGCCGGTCGGTGGCCAGGTAGACCGTCGCCATGCCCCCGCGAGCAATCAGGGAGTCGACCCGGTAGCGCTCGTCGAGGACCTGCCCGACCAGCGAATCGTCCAAAGTCTTGTCCACGCAGCAGAGTCTAGAACGTGTACGGGGTGGTGGTCGGGCGGGAAACTGTGGGTTTTCGCCCGGCCACCGGCGAAAGTCCCGGAAGGTCAGCCCGCTTCGATCTCGATGCCGGCCGCCTGCATGTCGCTGATCGCCGCCCGCGAGGCCGCCCTGGCCTCGCTGCCGCGCATGTGGTTGGGCCGGTACAGGTGGTCGGCCTTGATCTTGATTTTGATGCGCTGCTTGCGGTCGTTCCCGAACTTCATCCTGGCCAGGTAGATCAGGCGCTCCGCGCAGCCGTCCTCGCCCTCGTGCTTGGTGGTCGTCCCCCGGCGTGTCGAGCACGGGCTCGCGGACAGCCGGATGCGCAGCGTGTGCGAGTTCTTTCCCTCGTTCATGCGGCGGGTCAGGGCGCTCAGGACGTCGCCGCCGGCCTCGGACGTCGCCGTGGCGAGGTGGCCGGAGCTGGCGAAGTAGATCGCCTTCTCGATCTCGTCGCACAGCTGGTCCTCGGCGTGGTCCCGGGGCGACCAGGTGGAGGTCTCGCTGGTGTAGTGGCCGAGGTGGACGCCGTTCAGGCTCGCGCTGAGGATGACGCAGAAGCCGCGGTGCGCCGTCACTTCTTCGGTGGGCTCGTAGCGGGCACGCTGGATGCCGTCGGCGTGCGCGGCCGTCGACTGCTGCACTCCGGACTGCTGCGCGCTCGACTGCTGGGTGCCGGCCTGCTGTCCGCCTGCCTGCTCCCCGCCGGCCGCGGCGCGGCTCGGCCCCAGCAGCGACGGCCCGCCGCTCATCACCTGGCGGGCGTTGGCCTCGGCCTGGCGTTCGAACCGGTCGGAGGGATCGGACATCTTCAGACCCGAGGCGCCGACGGTCCCGGCGACCGGGCCCTGGCGCTGCTGCAGCACGTGCGTCAGCTCGTGGATGAGGGTGTGCGTGTTCTGCCCGCCCTCGCCGAGCACGATGTGGTTGCCGGAGGTGTAAGCGTGCGCACCGATCTCGGCCGCCGAGGCCTTGGCGGCGGCGTCGTCGTGGAGGCGGACGTCGGAGAAGTCCGCGCCGCCCATCTTGGTCTGCACCTCGGTGCGAGTGGACGAGTCCAGGGGACGGCCGGAGCGCTTGAGCACCTCAGGTACGGACGAGCGCTGTACCGCTTGCTCTGCCTCGTGATGGCCGCATCCGGCGCCGTGCTGGTGCTTCTCGGCCTGCCAGGGATCGCCGGCCTCCCGCAGCAGCTGCAGCACCGTGCTGTTGCCGACCGTCGACTGCAGCTTCAGGAGCTGCGCGGCGGTCCCCGGGTGCTGCGACGACTGCTGCGATGGTCGGGCAGAGGACTTCTGCACCAGTGTCCGTCGGTCGTCGGCCTTCTCACCGTTCGCGTGCATCGCCCACCTGTCTCCACGGTTCGCCGACGCTTGCTGTCGGGGGTCCTCGGTACCGAGTAGACACCCGACCGGCAGTTCCTTGACACGGTCGTGCGGGCGTTGGTGGCTGCCCTTGGGGGCAGAGATGCGCGACTGTCGCTGTGGTCGGCGCCGCACCGACGCCAAGTGCCCGCTCAGACGCCCAAGCGCCCATGCACCCAGGCGCCCTAGTCGAACGCAGGAACCTCATCGCGCAGATGAGCCCGGCCGTCCATGGTCGACGAAGCCTGCGCGTGGTACCGCTTCGGCATCCGCCCGGCGGCGCGCGCCAGCCGGCCGGCCTCGATCGCGTGCCGCATCGCCGTGGCCATCGCCACCGGGTGCTGCGCGCGGGTGACCGCGGTGGCGAGCATGACCGCCGAGCAGCCCAGCTCCATCGCCAGCGTGGCGTCCGAGGCGGTGCCGATGCCGGCGTCCAGGATCACCGGGATCGAGACCGCGTCCACCATCAGCTCGATGTTGTGCGGGTTGCGCACGCCGAGCCCGGAGCCGATGGGGGCGCCGGCCGGCATCACCGCGGCGCAGCCCAGCTGTTCCAGGCGCTTGGCCAGGACCGGGTCGTCGGAGGTGTACGGCAGGACCGTGAAGCCGTCGTCGACCAGCGCCTCGCAGGCCGCGACCAGCTCGATCGGGTCCGGCAGCAGGGTGTGCTCGTCGGCGATCACCTCGACCTTGACCCAGTCGGTGCCCAGCGCCTCGCGGGCCAGGCGGGCGGTGAGGATCGCCTCCCCGGCGGTGAAGCAGCCGGCGGTGTTCGGCAGGACCTGGATGTCGTTGCGGCGCAGCACGTCCAGCACCGAGCCGCGGGTGGCCGTCGACACCCGGCGCAGCGCCACGGTGGTCAGCTCGGTCCCGGAGGCCAGCAGCGCCTGCTCCAGCACCTCCAGCGAGGGCGCGCCGCCGGTGCCCATGATCAGCCGGGAGGTGAAGGTCTTCCCGGCGAGCTCGAAGCTGGCGGCGGCGGTTCCGGTGGGTTCCAGCAGTGCGGTCACGGCGGTTTCAGCCTCCTTGCACGGCGGTCAGGATCTCGACCCGGTCGCCGGCGTTGAGCGGGGTGCCGTCCCAGGACGCGCGGGGGACGACGGTTTCGTTGACGGCGACCGCGATCCCGCCGCGGTTGCCCTCCCGCGCCGCCTGGACCAGCGAGACGACCAGATCGGCGACGGTGGTGCCCTCGGCGATCTGCGAGGGCTCGCCGTTCACTGACAGCTGCATGATGTGCTCAGCGCTCATTTCTCCGGACGCGTCCCGGACACGGCGAACCTCTGGGGACTGAAGGGGGCCAGCGCCTCCGGGACGGTGCCGGTCGCCAGGATCTCCGCGACCCCGTCGGCGGTGGCCGGGGTGAGCAGCACGCCGTGCCGGTAGTGCCCGGTGGCGTACAGCAGCCCGGGCAGCGCGGTGGGGCCGATCAGCGGGGCGTTGTCGGGGGTGCCGGGGCGCAGCGCCGCGCGGCTCTCGATCAGCGGCAGCTCGGTGATGCCGGGGACCAGTTCGCGGGCGTCGCGCAGCAGCTCGTAGACGCCGCCGGCGGTGACCGCGGTGTCGTAGTCCTGCTCCTCGACCGTGGCGCCGAGCACCAGCTCGCCGTGCTCGCGCGGGACGAGGTAGGCGTGGTTGTTGCGCACGACGTAGCGCACCGTGCGCGACAGGAACGGCCGGAAGACGTCCGGCACCGCCAGCCGCAGGATCTGGCCCTTGATCGGACGCACCGGCGGCAGCAGTTCTGCGGGGATGCCGGCGAGCTGCCCGGACCAGCAGCCGGCCGACAGCACTACTTGGTCTGCGGAAAGCGCGGTGCCGTCTTCCAGCACCACGCCGGTCGCGCGGTCCCCGGCCGCGGACACCGTCAGCTCGGCGACCTTCGTGCGCACGATGGTCGCGTTCGGATCCCGCTCCAGCGCCGCGAACAACGCGGCCAGCAGCATCCGGTTGTCGACCTGGTGGTCGCCGGAGACCAGCAGCCCGCCGCGCACGCTCGGCGCCAGCATCGGCTCCAGCCGCCGCGCCTCCCGGCCGTTGAGCCATTCCGCCTTCAGCCCCAGCGACTGCTGGAAGACGTGCAGCTCGGAGAGCACTTCGCGGTCGTCGGCGTCGAAGGCCACGGCCAGCGTCCCGGCCTCGGTGTACCCGGGATCCAGACCGCCGGAGGCCTCGCGCAGCTCGGCGACGAACGACGGATACCGCTTGGCCGAGGCCAGGTTCAGCCCGAGCAGCGTCTCCTCGCCGTAGTGCAGCTCGGTGACCGGCGTGAGCATGCCGGCCGCGGCGAACGACGCGTTCGCCCCCGGCGCCGGATCGCACAGCGTCACCGACAGACCCCGGGCCGCGGTCCGCCACGCGGTGGCCAGACCGATCAGGCCGCCGCCGATGATCAGGACGTCGGAGCTGGCAGGCGCAGGCATGGTCATCAGTCTAGATCCGACGTCCGATGTACGGCGGGGCCCGTCTCCCGGGACGCCGGTTGAGCAGCGGATCGACACCGGATCTTCACCGTCTTCGCCCTTTCACCGGCCGGCCGCGCCCTGCCAGAGGTTCACCAGCATCAGCGGTTTCCCGGTACTCACCCAGTAGAACTCGAACGCGTTCAGGGCGATCACCAGAGCGGCCAGCAACGCCAGCGGCACGATCGCCGGCAGCCCGGGAGAGGCGACCGTGACCACGATCGCGAGCAGCGCGGCCACCACGCGCGTGTAGGAAGCCCCGCCGAACATCATGATCCGCGTGTAGCAGAAGGTCGCGACGTACAGCGAGACGCCGCTGCCGAGCACCAGCGCGTGCACGCCGTGCAGATGCGCCTGGGGAGCGGCGACCGCCTGCGACATCCCGGCCGCGGCCAGGATGATGCCCAGCACGAACAGCATGTGCCCGTAGGAGAACGAGGACCGGACCAGCAGCGCCGGGACCTTCGCCACCTTCAGCGCGTGCTCGGTCGCCGAGGCGCCGTACTGGAAGTACGTCCACCACAGTCCGCACGACAAAAGAAACGCCACGAACAGCGTCACGGCCTCCTCGCCGTGCAGCGCGTTGCGCGTCCCGCCCTGCCCGATCCCGACCAGCGTCTCGCCGAGCGCGATGATGATGAACAGCCCGAACCGCTCCGGCAGGTGCGAGGCGTCGAACTGCATGTAGTCCAGCCGGTGCCCGAGCACTATCGGGACCGCGAGCTCGACCAGCGCGATCGCCAGCCACACCCACTGCCGGGTGTCGGCCGGCAGCAGCCCGGCCAGCGTCCAGGCCAGTCCGGCCAGCACCCCGACCGTGAACGGGTTGAGCCGGACCTGGAAGGCGTCGCGCTCCTGCATGATGATCCCGAGCAGGATCCGGGTGGCCAGGTACGCCGCGCCGAACAACACGCCGCGGTTGCCGTAGGCGTCCGGCACCGAGATGCACATGACGAACGCGCCGCCGGCGATCGCCAGCAGCACCAGGTGCCGCCGGGTCGCGGAGATCACCAGGCCGTTGAACAGGATGGCGCAGCCGACCCAGGCCCACCAGAACGGCACGAACAGCAGGACCGAGCGGCCCAGGTCGGCCCAGCCGGAGCCGACGTAGACCGCGTGCGCGACCTGCGTGACCGCGAACACGAAGACCAGGTCGAAGAACAACTCGGCCCAGGTCACACGTTGCACGGCGTGCGGGGAGCGGCCCCGGTCCGGACCGCCGTCGTCGGCCGCTATGTCGGCGCTGCCGTCCTCGTCGTCGGGATCGATCGGGGTCTCCCGGTAGTCCTCGCTCGCCACGGCGACCATGATGGCCCATAGAGGAATTCCACGGGATACAGTGGCGGACGATGAAACTGGAACGTGTTCTGGTCGTCGGTGGCGGCATGGCGGGACTGCACACCGTGCGGTCTCTGCGCGAAAAGGGTTTCCCAGGCGCGGTCACGTTTCTGGGCGAGGAACAGCACGCGCCCTACGACAGGCCGCCGCTGTCCAAAGCCGTGCTGGCCGTCAACGGCAGCGGCACCGTCGAGAAGGTCGAGGAGCTGGCCTTCGCGTTCGACTTCGCCGACTCCGGCGTGGAGTGCCGCTTCGGCGAGCGCGCCGTCGGCTGGACACCCGGCGCGGTCACCACCGACACCGGCGTGGAGCTGCCCTACGACCGGCTGATCGTGGCCACCGGCTCGACGCCGATCCAGCTCGGCTTCGGCGAGACGCTGCGGACCTACGAGGACTCGCTGCGGCTGCGCGAGCGCATCACCGGCGGCACGCGCATTGCCATCGTCGGCGCCGGGTGGATCGGCGCCGAGGTGGCCACCGCCGCCCGCAACGCCGGGACCGAGGTCGTGGTCCACGAGGCGCGCGAGAGGCCGCTGGCCCTGGTGTTCCCGGCGGCCGTCGGCGAGGCCATGGCCGGCTGGTACGCCGAGGCCGGGGTCGACCTGAAGTGCTCGGACCCGGTCACCGGACCGCCGCCGGGCGCCGACCACACGCTGGTGGCGGTCGGGGCGCGCCCGGACACCCGCTGGCTCGGCGAGGCGTTCCACCGCGCCAAGGACGGCTCGCTGCTGGTCTCCGAGCACCTGGAGACGAACGTGCCCGGCGTGTTCGCGGTCGGGGACGTCGCGGCGTATCGCAGCGTGCGCTACGGCGGCCGGCACATCCGGGTCGAGCACTGGGACAACGCGCTGCGCGGACCCCAGGCCCTGGTACCCAACGTGCTGGAAGGCGTCGGCGCGGCCGTGTACGACCCGGTGCCGTACTTCTGGAGCGAGCAGTTCGGACGGATGGTCCAGTACGTCGGACACCACACCTCCGCCGACCGCATGGTGCTGCGCGGCGACCTGGCCGCACCGACCTGGTCGGTGTGCTGGCTCGACCCGCACGCCCGGCTCACCGCGGTGCTGGCCGTTGGCCGCCCCCGCGATCTGGCGCAGGGCCGCCGCCTGGTGACGGCCGGAGCGGTCATGGACGCCGCCCGGGTGGCCGATGCCGGGGCGGCGTTAACGTCGGCGGTTCTCTAGAAGAGCTGGCATGCTTGGGAGCGTGACTGAGAAGAACACCGCAGTTGGCACCATGAACGCCGAGGCCCACCGCGACTCGATCGACCCCGCCCTCGACGTGCTCGTGGGGGAGTGGCTGACCCTGCCGGACATCGCCGAGCGCTTCGGCGTCCAGGTGACCCGCATCCGCCAGCTGCTGCGCGACAACCAGCTGATCGCCGTCCGCCGCGGCGAGAACAACGCCCTGCACGTCCCCGCCGGCTTCATCGTCGAGGACCACACGGTCAAGGGCCTGACCGGCACCCTGACCCTGCTCAAGGACGCGAAGTTCTCCGACGAGGAAGCCCTGCGCTGGCTGTTCACCCCCGACGACTCCCTGCCCGGCACCCCCGTCGACGCGCTGCGCGAGAACCGAGGCACCGAGGTGCGCCGGCGCGCGCAGGCCGAACTGTGAGGGCTGGCACAGACCCCCGCGAGAAACTGGCCGACGCCCGGCTCTACCTGTGCTGTGACGCCCGGGAAAAGCAGGGCGACCTGCCGGAGTTCCTGGACGCCGTCCTCGTCGGCGGCGTGGACATCGTCCAGCTCCGCCAGAAGGGCATCGAAGCGCGCGAGGAACTCAACGCGCTAGAGGTGTTCGCCGACGCCTGCAAGCGCCACGGCAAACTCCTGGCGGTCAACGACCGCGCGGACATCGCCTACGCCACCGGCGCGGACATCCTGCACCTCGGCCAGGACGACCTCCCGGTCCCGATCGCCCGCCGCATCATCGGCGACGGCCCGATCATCGGCCGCTCCTGCCACGCGGAGTCCGAAGTCGATGCGGCAGCGATCGCACCGGGAGTGGACTACTTCTGCACCGGCCCGGTCTGGCCGACCTCGACCAAACCCGGCCGCCCGGCCCCCGGCCTCCCCCTGGTCGAGTACGCGGCCCGCCTGGCCCCGGAAGGCGCCCGCCCCTGGTTCGCCATCGGCGGCATCGACGCCGGCAACCTCCCCGAGGTGCTGGCGGCCGGCGCGCGCCGGATCGTGGTGGTGCGGGCGCTGACGGAGGCGGAGGACCCGCGGGCTGCCGCGGCGGAGCTGAGCGGGATGCTTCGGGGGTAGTCGCGAGGGCCAGCGCGGGACAGGTGCGCTGGCCCGGCCGCGCTGCTCTTGGTTCTGGCTGCTGCCGACCGAGTTGAGCGGGATGCTCCGCGTTCTGGCTGCTGCAGGCGCTGGAACTCGGCGTGTCAGCGGCGTGCGCTATACGTATAAAAGGGGCGAAAATGTCCTAACAGAATGCGCGCCAGCCAGCCAGTCGGCCATCGGGTGCCTGCCCGACCGTTGCCCGTGCCGCGTTGCCCGCGCCCCACCGCTCGACCGCGTGCCCTGATGATCACCGTGAGTTAGGCTCCGACCGTGACCCCGTCCGCGTCGCCCCGCCGCCCCAAACCCCTCGTGGCCCTGCTCGCGCTTCTGATCGTGGCGGTGCTCGGACTCGCGGGGTGCGGCAGCTCGTCGAGCAAGAGTTCGAGTTCGAGTTCGAAGGCGAGCTCCAGTTCGGCGGCGGCCAAGCCGGCCGGCATGGCCTCCGTCGCCGAGGCGAGCCTTCCCGCCGAGGCCCGCGACGTCATCAAGCGCATCGACGACGGCGGCACCTTCCAGTACCGCCAGGACGGCGTCACCTTCCAGAACCGCGAGCGCCGCCTCCCGGCCGAACCCAGCGGCTACTACCGCGAGTACACGGTCGCCACGCCCGGCGCCGCCGACCGCGGCGCGCGCCGGCTCATCCTCGGCCGCGGCGGCGAGCTCTACTACACCCCGGACCACTACAAGTCCTTCCTCTGGGTGCTGCGAGGTGGTGCGACATGACCGCGTTGGCCCACGTCCTCGGCGAGTTCGGCCCCGGGGTCCACGTCTGGAACTCCGAACGCCCCGCCTCCGACATCCGCGTCGAGGCCGAGGAGATCGCCTGGCGCTGCGTGTTCGTGGACTGCTCCCGCGTCCGCGACAAGGCGCAGTTCCTGGAGGAGTGCGAACGCTCCTACCGCTTCCCCGCCTACTTCGGCCACAACTGGGACGCCCTCGCCGACTGCCTCGCCGACCTCCAGTGGCTGCCCCCGCCGGAGCCCGGCAGCGGCGGCGGGATCCTGACCGTCGTCGAGGACAGCAACACCTTCGCCTTCGCCGACCTGGACGCCTACAGCATCGCCCTGGAGGTCTGGGAGGAGGCCGCCGAGGCCTGGCGCCGCATCGGCGTCCCGTTCACGGTGCTGCTGCGACAGGGAGAGTGATCCGCAGCAACGCCCCGACCGGCCGCGGCACGGCCTCGACCCGGCCGCCGTGCGCCTCGGCGACCTGCTTGGCGATCGCCAGCCCCAGCCCCGATCCCGGCAGCGCACGCGCGTCCGGCGAGCGGTGGAAGCGGTCGAAGACGTACGGCAGGTCCGCCTCCGGGATCCCCGGCCCGTCATCCGTGACCTCGACGACCGCCGACGCCGAGCCCGCCGACGTCCGGACAGTCACCACAGCCCGCGTCCCGAACTTCAAAGCGTTGTCGACCAGATTCCCCACAGCCCGTTCCAAAGCCGCCGGATCCCCCCGCACCACCACCGCCGCATTCCCCCCATCCACCTCCGCCCCACGCCGCCCCGCCAGATCCGCACACAACAGATCCAGCCGCACCACCTCACTCCGCACCGGCGCCTCCCCGAACCGCGCCAGATCCACCAGATCGCTCGTCAACTCCGCCAACGCCAACGCCTGATGCAACGCCTCGCCGATCAACGCCGGCGCCTGCGGATCATCCGGCCGCTCCGCCAACAACTCCAGATTCGTCACCAACGACGTCAAAGGCGTCCGCAACTCGTGCGAGGCATCCGCCACCAACCGCCGCTGCGCCCCGACCGACCCGTCCAACGCCGCCGTCATCGCGTTGAACGCCACCCCCAACCGCGCCACCTCGTCCCCGTCCCGCCCGGCGACCGCGATCGGCGCCGACAGATCCCCGGTGACGGCGATGTGCTCGGCCGCCGCCGTCAACCGCGCGACCGGACTGAGCACCCGCGCGGCCAGCAGGCGCGCGCCGACCGCGGCCAGCAGCCCGGCGGCCGGGATCAGCAGCACCAGCAACCATTTCAGCCGGTTCAACGTCCCGGTCGGGTCCGACTCCGGGGTGGAGGCCCGGACCAGCACGCCCGGGTGCCCCGGCAGTTCCGCGGTGTAGCGGCGATACAACACGCCCCCGCTGCGCACGTCGGCGAAGTACGCGGGCGCCGTCCCCGCGGCTACCGCCCGGTCCCGCTCGTCGACCGGCGTGCCCTTGCCGGCCGTCTCTGGAATCAGAGTATTGACAAGCTCCATGAACCCCTTGCCGACCGCGATCTTCGAGCTCGCGTTCAGGCCGCCGAGCCCGAGCTTCTCCTTCGCGCTCGCCACGGCCAGCAGCTTCCCGTACGCGCTCGGCGCGCCGTCGGCGGTGGCGACCAGGTCGGCGTCGGTGTTGGCACGCAGCCCGGCGCCGATCGCGGGGTACTCGATCGCCCCGACCAGCGCCACCGCCGCGACCACCGTCACGCCGCCGCCGATCGCGACCCGCGTCCGCAGGTTCACGGGTCCTCCCGCCTCACGACTCCTGCCGCCTCACGGGTCCTCCCGCAGGACGTACCCCAGGCTGCGCACGGTCTGGATCACCCGCGGCGCGCCGTCGGCCTCCAGCTTGGATCGCAGACAGCTGATGCTCACCCACAACGCGTTCGAATCCGGCCCGAAGTCGTAGCCCCAGACCGTCTCGAAGATCTGTGTCCGGCTCAGAACCCGCCGCGGGTTGCGCAGGAACATCTCCAGCAGCGCCAACTCCGTCCGGGTCAGCCCGAGGCTCCGCCCGGCGCGGGTGGCGCGGCACGCCGCGCTGTCCAGCACGATGTCGCCGAACGCGAGGTGCTCGGTCGCAGCGGCGGTGGCGGTGGCGGTTGTCCGACGCAACAGAGCCCTGAGCCGGGCCCGCAATTCGGCCAGGGCGAAGGGTTTCACGAGGTAGTCGTCGGCCCCGGCGTCCAGCCCGGCGACCCGGTCGTCGATCAGGTCGCGCGCCGTGAGCAGCAGGATCGGCGTGCCGTCGCCGGCCTCGCGCAGCCGCCGGCAGATCTCCAGCCCGTTCGGCTCGGGCATCATGACGTCCAGGACCAGCGCGTCCGGCGGGTTCTCGGCGTGCTCGCTGAGGGCCTCGGTACCGGAGGCGGCCAGGGCGACCTGATAACCGTCGCGCCGCAACGCGTGTTCCAGCGCGCGGCGGACGGCCGGGTCGTCGTCCACTACCAGGATGCGCATGGTCGGCAGTCTGGCTTCGTGGGCTGAGACCGTGCTGAGAGGATCACGCCCGGATCACGCGCCGGGCTTCACGGCGACGTGCGTGAAACCGCCGAGCAGCGAAGTCACCTTGGAAACCGGCACGTGCAGCAAGTCGGCCAGGTGCTGTTCGACCTGTGCCACCGAGGGCTTCGTCGACGAGCCGACGGCCCACTGCTCGGTCTGCTTCAGCGCCAGGGTGAGCGCGGACTTCGACACGCCGAGCTTCGCGGCGACCGCGTCCAGACGGACCGTCGCGACCTTCTTCTTGCACGCGGCCAGAGCGTCCCCACCCCCGCCCTCGGCCACGATCCGACCCTTGCCTGTGATGTGACCCTTGCCCGCGATCTTGGCTTCGATGTCGTTCTTGAGGGTCGTGCCGCCGAGCTCGACCTTGCAGCTCGCCCCCTTCCGCACCTTGTCGGCGCCACCGCCGCTGCCTCCGCCGGTCTCCGCAGCAGTGGCCGCACCGGCCGCCGAAGCGCCGATCGCCACCACCAGCGCGGCGACCGGGATCAGCCTTCTGCGAAACGTCATGGGAGTTCCTTCCGGTTCCGGTCCGCGACGGCTCCTGCCGTCGCGGGATCACGGAACCAGGCAGGCTTCTCGCCGAGCCGTGGCGAACCTTTGCATTCCCTTAGGAATCGCCAGGGGTTCAGACTCTTGACACCCCGTCTGGTCTACACCATTTTGAACACAGCCCCTGTGGTGTAGACCACTAACCCCACAAGATCACAGGAGTCTTCCCCGTGAGAGGTGTGCTTTGACCTGTGCGAGAACGCGCCTTCGTGCGTTCGCGGCCATGCTGGCCGCAGTCCTGATAGCCGCCACGATGTCCGTCGCCCTGAGCGCGTCCCGCGCCCGGGCCGACAGCAACCTGGTGGTGAACCCAGGCTTCGAGACCGGAAGCCTGAGCCCGTGGACCTGTGACGCCGGTACCGGCAGTGTCGTGTCCTCACCCGTCCACAGCGGCAGCCACGCGCTGTCCGGAGCCGCGAACAACTCCGACGACGCGCAGTGCACACAGACGATCGCCGTGCAGCCGAACTCGGCCTACACGCTGTCGGCCTACGTCGAGGGCGCCTACGTCTACATCGGCGCCACCAACTACAGCTCCACGTGGACCCCGTCCGCGACCTCCTACCAGCAGCTGAGCACCAGCTTCACCACCGGCGCCTCGACCACGAGCGTCCAGATCTACCTGCACGGCTGGTACGGGCAGGGCACGTACTACGCCGACGACGTCTCGCTCGTCGGACCGGGTGGCCAGACTCAGGTGCCCCCCGTGCCGACCGGCCTCGCGGTGAGCGGGACGACGTCGAGTTCGGTGTCGTTGTCGTGGAGCGCGTCCAGCGGCGCGACCGGCTACAACGTGTACCGCGGCGGTTCGAAGGTCGGGAGCGTGTCGGGCACGTCGTACACCGACTCCGGCCTCAGCGCCTCGACCAGTTACAGCTACACGGTCACCGCGACGAACTCTGCAGGGGAGTCGGCGCAGTCCGGGGCTGTCACGGGCACCACGACCGGAGGCGGTCCCTCCGTCCCGCCGACCCCGACCGGTCTGTCGGTGAGCGGGACGACGTCGAGCTCGGTGTCGCTCTCGTGGAGCGCGTCCAGCGGCGCGACCGGCTACAACGTGTACCGCGGCGGTTCGAAGGTCGCGAGCGCGTCCGGCACGTCGTACACCGACTCCGGCCTCAGCGCCTCCACCACCTACAGCTACGCGGTCACGGCGACCAACTCCGCCGGCGAGTCCGCGAAGTCCTCGGCGGTGAGCGCGACGACCGCGAGCTCCGGCGGCGGCAACGGCTCGCTGCCCAAGCACGTGCTGACCGGCTACTGGCACGACTTCGTGAACGCCGCGCAGCCGCTGAGCCTGGCCGCCGTGCCGGCCGGCTACAACCTGGTCGCGGTGGCCTTCGCCAACGCCGACCCGAGCAACCCCGGCGGCGTGACGTTCAGCGTCGACTCCGGGCTGTCCTCGGCGCTCGGCGGCTACACCGACGCGCAGTTCAAGGCGGACATCGCGACGCTGCACTCGCGCGGCCAGAAGGTGATCATCTCGGTCGGCGGGCAGAACGGCGCGATCAGCGTCGCCGACTCGACGTCCGCGACCAACTTCGCCAACAGCGTCTACGGAATCATGCAGAGCTACGGGTTCGACGGCGTCGACATCGACCTGGAGAACGGCGTCAACGCCACGTACATGGCGCAGGCGCTGCAGTCGCTGTCGAGCAAGGTCGGCTCGAGCCTGATCATCACGATGGCCCCGCAGACGATCGACATGCAGTCCACCGGCATGGCGTACTTCCAGCTGGCGCTGAACATCAAGAACATCCTCACGATCGTCAACATGCAGTACTACAACTCCGGCACGATGAACGGCTGCGACCAGGGCGTCTACGCCGAGGGCACGGAGAACTTCCTCACCGAGCTGGCGTGCATCCAGCTGCAGAACGGCCTGCGTCCGGACCAGGTGGGCCTGGGCCTGCCGGCCTCGGGCAGCGCCGGCGCCGGCTATGTCTCGCCGTCGGTGGTGAACAACGCGCTGGACTGCCTGGCGGCCGGGACGAGCTGCGGCTCCTACGTCCCGCCGACCAAGTGGCCGACCATCCGCGGCGCGATGACCTGGTCGATCAACTGGGACGCCAGCAACGGCTGGAGTTTCGTGAACACCGTCGCCCCGCACCTGGCGGCGATGCCGTGACCGGGCGCTGAAACCGGACCGGCCCGCCCGGCGTGCCGGGTCCGGGCCGGATCCGGCCGGAGTCGGCGCTGACGTCCTGAGACAGGGCCGACGCCGGGCGCCGGCGGGCCACCCGCGGCGGTCGTCGGACTTCGGTCCGGCGGCCGCCGCTTGGGTGCGGGGTGCTGCGGGTGCGGACGGCCCGCGCTTCGGGGCGCTTGCGGTGCGGTGCGATGCGGGTGCGGTGCGCTCGCGCTGCGTGGCGCTCGTGAATCGGGCTGCTCGTGGTTCGGCGCCGCTCGCGGTCCGTGGCGCTCGCGGTGCGGTGCGCTCGTGGTGCGCTCGCGGTGCGGTGCGGTGCGGTGCGGTGCGGTGCGGTGCGATGCGGTGCGGTGCGATGCGCTCGTGGTGCGGTGCGCTCGCGCTGCGTGGCGCTCGTGAATCGGGCTGCTCGTGGTTCGGCGCCGCTCGCGGTCCGAGGCGTGTGGCCCCGAGGCGTGTGGTTCGGGCGCGGGCTCGGACAGCGCGCCGGCCCGGCGGTTGCCAGTTGTCTTTTGGCAACACTCACCAGGCAACAGCCGCCCACCTTCCTCAGCGTTCTGCGTTACCGTGAACCGATGTGATCCACGCCGTCGTAGCGGTGTTCTCCCTCGTGCTCACGCTGGTGCTGATCGTGCGGCTGACCCCGCGCGGGTGTGCGTGGGCCGTGCAGCGTGCGGTGGTGCGGCTGCCCGGGCCCCGGCGCTGGCACCTGTGGATCGCGGGCCACCAACGCGCGGCCCAGAGCGCGCGGATGCGGCTGGTGCGGCGGACGCGGATCGCGCCCGAGGTGCTGCAGGCCGTGTTCGTCAACGACACCACCGCCGAGTCGGTACGGATCGCCGTCGTCCGGCGCTGCGAGCAGTTGGGCGGGGTCGGGCGCGTGATGCCGTCGGTCGTGGGCGCCTGGGGTCCGACCGACTATGCCTGGCCTCTGACATACGCCGGCGACGCGGTCGTCGTGCAACATGCACTGCGCCGCTGCCTACGTCTGAAGAACCGCACGACGCTGCGCAGCGGCTACGCGCGCCTGGCCCAACTCGCCGGGCTCGAAGCCGTGTGGGCGTTGGAGTTGGAGCACGTCGGCTCGGTGGAGCTCATGGACCCGGTCGTGCGCAGCTCCATGCAGGCCGACGACACCGACGTGCTCCTGGAATGGCTCGACTGACAACACCTGCGCGCCAGTCGCATCGCCACCTCGATCGAAACGCGCTCCCTCAGCCGAACAGGTCCGGGTCCGAGACCGTGATCTGGTCCCACAGCGGCCGCGCCTGGAACCACCCCGCGAAGTGCCCGCCGATCTGTTCGCGCACCATCAGCGCGGTCTCCCGGTCGATCAGCTTCGGCGTCCCGGCCGCCATCGCCAGCAGCTGCGCCTGGCACGAGCGCTCCATCGTCACGAACCACCACACCGCCTCGGCCACCGACTCGCCGACCGTGATCAGACCGTGGTTCTGCAGGATCGCGGCCTTGTAGCCGGCCAGCGCGGCGCCGATGCGCTTGCCCTCCTCGACGTCGCTGGCCACGCCGCCGTACCCGAGGTACAGACCGTGGTCCTCGAAGAAGGCGCACGCGTCCTGCGTGATCGGGTCCAGCGGGATGCCCAGGGAGGCGAAGGCCTTGCCGTGCAGCGAGTGCGAGTGCGCGGCGGCGACGACGTCCGGGCGCGCGCGGTGCACCTCGGCGTGGATGACGAACGCGGCCCGGTTGACGTGGAAGCGGCCCTCCAGGACGTTGCCCTCGTGGTCGCAGCGGATCAGGTCGGAGGCCTTGATCTGGTTGAAGGACTGCCCGAAACCGTTGACCCAGAACGTGTCCGGGAACTCCGGGTCGCGCACCGTGATGTGCCCGGCCACGCCCTCGGAGAAGCCGAACCGCCCGAAGATCCGGAACCCCGCGGCCAGCTGCTCCTTGCGGTACTGGCGCTCGGCCGCGACGTCGTCGAAGGTCGGCGGGACCGGGAAGTAGAGCTCCTGGGCGGAGTTGCCCACGGCCTGCTCGACGTACTCAACGTCCGGTTCGGTGGTGGTCATGGCGGCCCTCCCGGTTATCGGATACATTTCCGTATCGGATGCGTTCCTGTATCGTTGCCGCACCAGGAGGAGGTGTCAAGAACCCGTGCCCAAGGGAACGACGAAGCGCCGGCCGCAGACGTTGGCCAAGCTTCTCGACGCGGCGCTCGAAGCGTTCGCAGAGAACGGGTTCGGCGGCACCCGCATCGAGGACGTCTGCGAACGCGCCGGCTACACGCGCGGCGCCTTCTACTCGAACTTCGCGAGCAAAGAAGAGCTCTTCTTCGCACTCTTCGACCGGCACGCCGAGCGCGTCCTGGAACGCTTCGAGAAACAGGCGGCGGCACTCGGCACGGGACCCCTGACGCTGGCGGACATCGCCGCGGCGCTCGCGGACTTCGACGAGGCCGAGCGCACCTGGTACCTGGTGACGACCGAGTTCACCCTGTCGGCGATCCGCGACCCGGATGCGGCGCAGCGGCTCGCGGAGCACGACGCCGGCCTGCGCGCCGAGGCGGTCCAGCTGCTGGGGGAGCTGCTGACGCGCGCCGGGATGCGGGTGCGTGCCGGAGTGGAGCTGGAGTCGCTGGTCAGGATGCTGATCGCGATTCGCGAGGGCGCGCTGGCGCAGAGCTATGTGGAGCCGGGGGAGCTGCCGCCGGGGACGCTGGAGCGGCTTTTTCTGCCGGCGCTGCTCGGGGCCGTAACCGAGGCTGTTTGACCGGGCTGCCGTACCTCGCCTCCGATATACCTCGCGATCGCTATACCTCGGCGCCGAGGTATAGCGACACCGAGGTATGCCGCTTCAGCCGGCGGCCATCACCAGCGGCCGCCCGATCAGCGAGTCCAGGATGTCCCGCGCCGCCTCCAAGTCCTCGATCTGCTTGCTGATGCGTGCACGCTCGACAGCCAGGCCCTCGTGCAGTTCCGGGCAGCGGCCGGTGAGGACGACGGAGTCGTCGTACACGTTCGGCAGGATCTCGCCGATGGCCGACGTGCCCAGCCCCGCGGAGAGCAGGATGCGGATGCGATGGACGGTCGCGACGCTGCGTTCGTCGTAGATGCGGTAGCCGCTGGGAAGCCGGGCCGGGGCGAGCAGGCCTTGCTCCTCGTAGTAGCGCAGGGCCCGGATCGAGGCGCCGGTGCGGCGGGAGAGTTCGCCGATCTTCATGAAATCAGGAGAACGCAGGGTTGACTCTCACGTCAATGTGAGGCTTTAGCTTCGCGGCATGGACAGTGATGCACAGCAGATCGCAGTACTCGGCCTCGGCCCGATGGGGCAGGCGTTGGCCTCGGCGTTCTCCCGCGCCGGGCATGCGGTGACGGTGTGGAATCGGACGCCGGGGAAGGCTTCGGCGTTGTTGGAGTCGGAGCCGGCTTTCGGGCCGGTCGCGGAGGCCGGCTCGGTCGCGGAGGCGGTTCTCGCGTCCGATGTCGTGGTGGCGTGCCTGATCGACGACGAGGCGGTACGTCGTGTCGTGGACGGCGTCGAGTTCGGCGGGCGTCCGTTGGTGAATCTGACGAGCGGGGATCCCGGCCAGGTGCGGGAGACGGCGGCCTGGGCGGCGTCACGGGACATCGCCTACCTGCCCGGCGCGATCCTCACGCCGACGCCCATGATCGGCACGCCGGCCGGAACGGTCCTGCTGAGCGGCGACCCGAAGGTCCACGCCGTCGTAGCACCGGCGCTGTCGGCCCTCGGCGGACGCGTCGTCCACCTCGGCCCCGATCCGGCCCGCGCGAGCGCCTTCGACGTGGCGCTCCTGGACCTGTTCGCGACCGCGACCAACGGCCTGCTGCATTCCTTCGCCCTGGCCGCCGCCGAGGGGATCGCGCCGACCGAGTTCGCGGCATTCGCCTCCGGCATCGGCGGCCTGCTGCCGGATATGGCGACGCGGTTCGCCGTCCAGATCGAAAGTGGGGACTTCCCCGGTACGCGCTCGACGATCGCCTCCGCGGCATCAAGCATCCGGCACATCGCTGCCGCGGTGCGTGCGCACGGCCTGGACACCGGCATGCTCGACGCCGTGCACGCCGCCATCGACCGGGCCGTCGCGCAGGGGTACGGCGCGGACGGCTTGGGCCGGTTGGCGACGATCTACGGCGCCTAGCCAGCTTTCGCACCTGGTTCTTGGCCTGATCGGCGCCCTAGTTCTCGGCCTAGTTCTCGGCCTGGTCCTCCGGCTGGCTCTCCCTCCGGATCTTCGCCTGGTTCTCCGTCTAGTCGTAGGACCAGGCGCCGAAAGCCTTCCCCGGCAACGGAACCCGACAATCCCGGACCCCGCCTACCTGTGCAAAACCCCCTCCGCTACGATTTGAGCGATCGCTTAAACGGGAGGCGCAAGGTGAAGATCGTGATACCCGGCGGGTCCGGACAGGTCGGCGCGGTGGTCGAGCGTGCGTTCACGGCGGCCGGCCACTCGGTCGTCGTGCTCAGCCGTAACCCGCGGCGGCCGAACGAGGCGCGCTGGGACGGCCGGACACTGGGCGCGTGGGCGGGGGAGATCGACGGGTGCGACGTCGTGCTGAACCTGGCGGGACGCAGCGTCAGCTGCCGCTACACGCCCGCGAACCTCCAGGAGATGATGGATTCGCGCGTGCTGTCGGCCCGCGTGGTCGGCGAGGCGATCGCCCGGGCCGAGCGTCCGCCGCGGGTCTGGCTCCAGGCCAGCACGGCGACCATCTACCAGCACACCTTCGGCGCACCGAACGACGAGGACGGCGTCATCGGCGGCGGCGAGAGCGGCGTGCCGGCGTACTGGGCCTACAGCGTCGAGATCGCGAAGAACTGGGAGCGCGAACAGGCCGAGGCGAACACCCCGCACACGCGCAAAGTGGCGCTCCGCTCCGCGATGGTGATGAGCCCCGACCGCGGCGGCGTCTTCGACTACCTGGCCTGGATGGCCCGCCTCGGCCTCGGCGGCCCGGTGGCGGGCGGACACCAGTACGTGTCCTGGATCCACGCCCACGACTTCGTCGCCGCCCTCGACCACCTCACCACCCACCCCGACCTGACAGGCCCGATCAACCTCGCCGCCCCGAACCCCCTCCCCCAACGCGACTTCATGCGCACCCTCCGCCACGCCTGGGGCACCCCCATCGGCCTCCCGGCGACCCGCACCATGGCCGCCCTCGGCGCCTTCGCCCTCCGCTCCGACACAGAGCTGCTGCTCAAGAGCCGCCGCGTGATCCCCGGCCGCCTCCCCGACACCGGCTTCCGCTTCACCTACCCCCACTGGGACGACGCGGCGCGAGACCTGGTACGCCGGGTGCGCGCCGGCCGGGAGAGTTGATGAGGGCGAATCCGCTGGCACACAGCGAATACGGGCCGCTGTCTACGGCCGTACCTCTGCGGCAGCCGACCGCTCCGCTGTCAGCTGGCCTGATGCCGGGCTGTGCTGCGATGGCTCAGCCAGTCGCAAGCCGCCGAGCCGCCACTTCGCATCAGCTGTACCTGCGCCGGATCCGGGCTGCTATGCGGCTAGCGCGCTCGTCTGCCAGCGCTGCGCACGCCGCGTTCGCCGCCCGCGAGCCCGCCGAGCCTCCCAGCCCCCAGCCCCCAGCCCCCGAGCCCTCAGCCCCCGAGCCGCCTAAACCTCCGCCGAGGCCGACCACTCCACCACCAGCTCGTCCTTCTCCCCGAACCGCACCAAATGCCGCGCCACCACGGCCTCGACCGCTGCGAGGCGTTCGGCGTCCTCGGCGCGGGCCGTCATGCGGAGCGTGCCGGGTTCGGCGGACAGGGTGCAGCCTCCTGAGCTGAAGATCAGTGCGCCGTTCTGGCCGTCTTCCGACTGCTCGGCGTCGACTTCGCGGCCCAGGTGCGAGACCAGCTGCTTCAGATAGCGCGCGGGGCGGTCTGTGGCGACGGTGGCGACTGATTCGATCATGCTGCGATTATCTCCGCTCGGGCCGGGATCCGCGGGTGCTGCCGTCCACCCGCGGATCCCGGTTTCGTTCACTCGGCCGAATCGTCCGTCGGCTACGACTGCGAACCCGACTCCGAACCCGACTCCTCAGCAGCCGCCGCGGCCCTGTCTCCGACCCCGCGCCGCCGCAGTGCCTTCTCGCTCAGTGCCGGGGGCAGCCAGCCGCCGCCGTCCTGGACCCACGCCAGGTCCGTGCCCGGGGGCACGATCTCGTCGATGCGGTCCAGGGTCGCGTCGTCCAGGACCAGGTGCTGGCCGGCCAGGGAGGACTCCAGCTGCTCCATCGTGCGTGGGCCGATGATCACCGAGGTCACCGCGGGGTGCGCCAGTGGGAACGCCGTCGCCAGCTGCGGGAGGGTGACGCCCAGGTCGTCGGCGAGCTTCACCAGGTCCTCGACCGCGTCGTACTTCGCGGCGTTGGCCGGCAGGGTGGGGTCGAAGCGGTCGGCGCGCAGGGCGGCGCGGCCGGCGGTGAAGTCCACGTCCGTGCCGCGGCGGTACTTGCCGCTCAGGAAGCCCCAGGCCAGTGGGCTCCAGGTGAGGACGCCCATGTTCAGCCGCTGGGCGGTGGGCAGGAGTGCGCGCTCGATGTCGCGGGACAGGATCGAGTACGGCGGCTGCTCCGTGCGGAACTTCATCAGGCCGCGGCGCTCGGCCACGTGCCAGGCCTCGACGGTCTGCTCGGCCGGGAACGTGGAGCTGCCGAAGGAGCGGATCTTGCCGGCGCGCACCAGGTCGGTCAGGACGCCGAGGGTCTCCTCGATGTCCGTCTTCGGGTCCGGCCGGTGGATCTGGTACAGGTCGATCCAGTCCGTCTGCAGTCGCCGCAGGCTGTCCTCGACGGCGCGGGTGATGTAGCGCCGGGAGTTGCCGCCGTGGTTGCGCTCGCCGTCCAGGGAGAAGTGGACCTTGGTGGCCAGCACGACGTCGTCCCGCCGGCCCTTCAGGGCCTTGCCGACGATCTCCTCGGACTCCCCGGTGGAGTACATGTCCGCGGTGTCGACGAAGTTGATCCCGGCGTCCAGCGCGGCGTGGATGATCCGCTCGCCGTCGGCGTGGTCGGGGTTGCCGATCGCGCCGAACATCATGGTGCCGAGTGCGTAGGTGCTCACTTCGATGCCGGTGGCACCGAGGACGCGGTAGTTCATCGTCATGATTGGGACGCTACGACCTGGAGTCGACTCCAGGTCAAGCGCGCACCGTCCCGGACCGGCGGCGAAAGCCTAAGCCTTCACCGCGCTCCCGCTCAGCCACTGGTTCCAGTTCTCCTGCCAGTCTCCATAACCGTTGCCCGGCGCGACGGTCTTCGGCGAGTTCACCACCTGCACCAGGTCCCCGGGCAGGGTGCTCTGGAACAGCCAGGCCGCGCGGTCGGTCGACAGCCCGACACACCCGTGGCTGACGTTCGCATAGCCCTGCGATCCGACCGACCACGGCGCGGCGTGGATGTACGTGCCCGAATACGTCAGGTGGATCGCCCACTGGACGTTCGGGATGTCGTACGCGTCGCCGAACCCGACGGTGCGCGACTGCATGTGCACCGACGCCGCCTTGTCGATGACCGCCATGGTCCCGCCCCAGGTGTCGTCCCCCGGCTTGCCGCCGGTGACCGGCATCGAGCGGATCACCTTGTCGTTGTCGTAGACCGTCATCTCGTGCTTGGACAGGTCCACCAGCGAGAGCTGCTTGCGCCCGACGTTGAAGGCGAACGAGGTGTCGCTGCCGCCGTACTGCCCGGCCCCGGCCGGCACGCCGTCCAGGTTCAGCGACACCCGGACCTTGGTGCCGGGCTGCCAGTAGCTCTCCGGGCGCCAGTCCAGGCGCGCGTCCGACAGCCAGCTCCAGTGCCCCGGCTGCGGCGGGTCGGTCTGCACGACCAGCGCCTTCTCCACCGCCGCGCGGTCGGTGACCGGGTGCGTGAACTGCACCAGGATCGGCATGCCGACGCCGACCAGGTCGCCGTTCTGCGGCTCGGTGGTCTGGAACTTCAGCTGGCTGTCGGCCGTGGGGGAGAAGGTGGTGAACGACGAGCTCCGGGTCACCTGGGTGCCGTCGGAGGCGACGCCGATCGCCGTGAGCGTGTACTTGGTGTGCGTCCGCAGATGGTCGTCCGCGGTCCACACGGTGCCCTCCGGGTTCAGCGACCCCGGCACGGCGTTCCCGTCCGGCGCGGCCAGCGTGACCGCGGCCAGCTTCTCCCCGGACTGCGCCGTGACGCTCACCGGCACCTCGGTCCGGATGCCGGTGGCGCCGTCGGTCGGCACGCTGGTCAGCGGAATCGGCGTGGCCACCGGCTGTACGGTGGCGTTCGCGGTGCCCGGCACGGCGGCCGAGCCGAGGGCCCCGCCGAGCAGCGTGGCGACGGCGGCGACGCCGAGGGTCCGGCGGGTGTGGCGCGGGGTCCCGGTGCGCACTCTGGTCTTCCTCAGGTTCGTGGCGGATGAGCGGTGCATACCGATACATGTGCGCCGCTTCCTCCTCATATATGCCGATCGATGAGCCGAACGGCGGAAGGCGCACCGAGTTGTCCCCCGGAAGTTTGAACGGGGGTGGGTAGTGTCTCGTTGATCGTCTGTCCGACGGCCTGCCCGACGCCCTGCTCGGCCGTCTGCCCCGGCGCCCCGCGCCCCGCTCGTTCGGCCCCGTGACGAGCGCCGGTGGGAGCCGCGCACACCGAAGTGTTTTCATAGCCCGGTGACCGACGCACTGCCCTGGACCCCCGAACTCGCCGCCGCGGACCGCGACAAGGTCTGGCACCCCTACGCCCCGATGCCCTCGGTGGTCGAGCCCTTCCCGGTGGTCGGCGCCGACGGCGTCCGCATCCGCCTGGCCGACGGCCGCGAACTGGTCGACGGCATGGCCTCCTGGTGGTCGGCGATCCACGGCTACCGCCACCCGGTCCTGGACCAGGCGGTCCGCGACCAGCTGGACTCCATGGCGCACGTGATGTTCGGCGGCCTCACCCACGCCCCGGCCGTCCGCCTCGCCGAACGCCTGACCGCGATGGCCCCGGCCGGCCTGGAGCACGTGTTCTTCGCCGACTCCGGCTCGGTCTCGGTCGAGGTGGCGATCAAGATGTGCCTGCAGTACCAGCGCTCGCAGGGCCACGCGTCCCGCACGCGCCTGATGACGGTGCGCGGCGGCTACCACGGCGACACCTTCGGGGCGATGGCCGTGACGGACCCGGCGGGCAGCATGCACCAGCTCTGGGCCGACGTGCTGCCCGAGCACGTCTTCGCCGACCGCCCGCCGAAGACCCTCACCGAGGAGTACGCCGCACACCTGGCGCGGCTGGCGGCCCGGCACGCCGACACGCTGGCGGCGATCATCGTCGAGCCGGTCGTGCAGGGCGCCGGAGGCATGCACTTCTACGACCCCGAAGTGCTGAAGGTACTGCGCGCGCTGTGCGACGAGCACGGCCTGCTGCTGGTCTTCGACGAGATCGCCACCGGCTTCGGACGCACCGGCGAGCTGTTCGCCGCCGGGCACGCCGCCGTCAGCCCGGACATCATGACCGTCGGCAAGGCACTGACCGGCGGCTACATGACGCTGGCCGCGGTGCTGTGCACGACCCGCGTCGCCCACGGCATCTCCAGCGGCGAGGCCCCGGTGCTGATGCACGGGCCGACGTTCATGGCCAACCCGCTGGCGTGCGCGGCGGCGTACGCCTCGACCGGGCTGCTGCTGGAAGGCACGTGGCGCGAACAGGTCGCCGGAATCGGGAAGCTGCTCACGGAGCACCTGGAACCGGCGCGCGAGCTGCCGGGCGTGGCGGACGTGCGGGTGCTGGGGGCCATCGGGGTGATCGAGATGGAGCAGCCGACGGACATGCGCGTGGCGACCGGGGCGGCGATGGCGCAGGGGGTGTGGATCCGGCCGTTCGGGAAGCTGCTGTACGTCATGCCCCCGTACGTGACGGGGGAGGAGGACGTCGCGCGGATCGCGGCGGGGTTGGTGGCCGCGGCTCGGGCTTCGGGGGAGTGAGGTCGGCGGCCGGGGCGGTGCCGGCGGAGTGAGGTCGGTGGTCAAGGCCGTGTCGGCGGCCGGGGCCGTGTTGGTGGTCAAGGCGGTGTCAGTGGCGCGCGCTATACGTATACAAGGGGCGAAAACGTCCTAACAGAATGCGCGATCATCGCCCCCACCGCCCCAGCCTCCCACTCTCAAATCCCACCCTTGATCATCGCCCCACCATCCACCACCAGCACCTCCCCGGTGATCCACGAAGCCAGCTCGCTCGCCAAGAACAGCGCCGCGTTCGCAATATCCTGCGGCTCCCCCAGCCGCTCCAGCGCCCACGGGTACTTCGCGTCCGGCTCCGCGCCCTCCCACAGCATCCGCGCGAACTCCGTCTTCACCAGCCCCGGCGCGATCGCGTTCACCCGCACCGCCGGCGCCAGCTCGCCCGCCAAGTGCTTCGTCTGATGGATCAGCGCCGCCTTCGTGGTGCCGTAGACGCCCAAGGGGTCGTTGAACTGCAGCCCGCTGACCGACGACAGGTTGATCACGCACCCGCCGGGCCGCTCCGCCTCCGGGTTCATCGCCTGGCGCCAGGCCTCCTGGGTCCAGATCAGCGGGCCGCGCAGGTTGACCTCGACCGTCTTGTCGAAACGCGGGGGGTCCACGTCGATCACGTTGCCGAAGTGCGGGTTCGTCGCGGCGTTGTTGACCAGGATGTCCAGGGTGCCGAAGGTGTCGACGGCGAACTTCACGCAGTCGTGCGCCGCCTGCGGGTCGCCGGCGTGCGCGGCGAACGGCAGTACCTGGGCGTCCGGGACCTGGGCTCGGATCTCCTCGGCGGCGCGCTCCAGGCCGTCGAGCTTGCGGGAGCTGATCACCACCCGGGCGCCGCAGGCCGCGTAGGTGGCCGCGATGGCCTGGCCGATGCCGCGGGAACCGCCGGTCACCAGGGCGACCTTGCCGTCGAGTCGGATGTCCACAGGTTGCTCCTTCGTGCTGCAGTCTTCGCTCTTCCGCGACGGAACGATAGGCCATACCTTTCGAAGGGTGACAGACCCCGCCGCGCCCGCCCTGTCCGGGCTCGACCCGGCCGCCGTCGCCGGCTACCTCGCCGCCGTCCCGCACGTGGAGGCCCGACCCCCGCTGACCGCCGAGCTGATCGCCGGCGGTCTTTCCAATCTCACCTACGAACTCCGCGACGCCGACGGCCGCGCCTGGGTGCTGCGCCGCCCGCCGCTCGGGCACGTCCTGCCCACCGCGCACGACATGCGCCGCGAGTTCCGCGTGATCTCCGCGCTGCACGGCACCGGTACCGTGCCGGTGGCGCGCGCCCACGTGCTGTGCGAGGACCCGGACGTGATCGGTGCGCCGTTCTACGTGATGGAGAAGGTCGACGGCGTGGTGCTCCGGACACGCGAGCAGTGCGCGGCGCTCACCGCGGAGCAGCGGCGCTCGGTCGGCGAGAGCCTGGTCGACGTGCTGGCCGCGCTGCACGCCGTCGATCCGGCGCAGGTGGGACTGGCCGATTTCGGGCGCCCGGAAGGGTATCTGCACCGGCAGCTGGACCGGTGGGACCGGCAGTACGCGTCATCGCAGAGCCGAGAGATCAGGGGCCTGTTCGAGCTCGGCGACGGCCTGCGCGCCGCCGTCCCGGTGACTCAGCGCTCGACGATCCTGCACGGCGACTACCGGCTGGACAACGTGATGATGCGGCTGCCCGGTGTTCCGGACGGAGCTAGGAACACGCCCGCAAACCCAGGCGGGCCACCAGATCGCCCCGCCGTCGCCGCCGTCTTCGACTGGGAGATGTCCACCCTCGGCGACCCGCTGGCCGACCTCGGCCTGCTGCTCACCTACTGGGAGGATCCCGGCCACCCGCCGAAGGACATCCTCGCGGCCAGCGGCGGCGGCCTCACCAACCAGGAGGGCTTCCCCGGCAGCCGCGAGATCGTCGACCGCTACCAGAGCGCGACCGGCCTGATCGTCGACGACCTCGACTGGTACATCGCCTTCAGCCACTACAAGCTCGCGGTGATCCTGGAGGGCATCCACTACCGCCACGAGCACGGCCTGACCCTCGGCGAGGGCTTCGAACGCGCCGGGGCGGCGGTTCCCGGGTTGGTCGAGCTCGGCCGCCGCTATCTGGACAAGACCAGATAGCGCGCACGAGGCAGGGAACACAGCGCAAAAAAGGCGTAAAAACCCCAGTACAACACAAGAAGCGGAGGAGCCCGGAGCCCGACCGGGCCCCTCCGCTTGTGGGGCGGTTCAGCGTATTGGTTGTGCGGGCTCGCTGCCAGTTTCCGCCCGGTAGCTTCCCTTAATTGACGTACACCGCCTGGTTGCTCTGCGAGGAGTCCAGCACCGGACCGACGCCGCCGCTGAACGTGCCGTTGCTCGGGCACAGCCCGGAGCCGCTGATCAGGTTGACGTTCTGGGTCGCGAAGCTGATCGACTTGCTGACGTTCGACAGCGCGCCGTCGATCTCGGTGACCGAGCCGGTGGTCCCGTAGTCACACGTGACGTCGCCCAGGAACGAGGACAGCGTGACCTGCTCGTCCAGGTTGGTGACCTTCAGCTTCGGGCTGGAGCCGTCCACGACGGTGCCGTTCGCCGCGCCGTTGATCTCCACGCTGACCACGCCGAGGGTGCCGCCGATGGTGGTGCTGCAGTTCGCCGGGTCGGCGTGCAGGCCGGTGATGGACTCGGTGGCGTTTCCGGAGCCGACCGCCGGGTTGGCGGTGACGCCGGCGGTGAACGAGCCGGTGCTGCAGTCGATGGTGCCGCTGCTGGTGGTGAAGATGAAGTCGCTGTTGATCGCGCCGGTGAGGGTGTCGCCGACGTTCGCGTTGGTGCCGCCGGCGCTGCCGACGGTCAGCACGCCGCCGGTGCTGGCGCCGGCCTGGCCGGCCGCGCCGAGCACGAGGCCGGCGGCGGCCAGAGCGGTCAGGGCGAGGGTACGGGTGCGCATGACGGACTCACTTTCTGGTGGCGTTGATGGCGTTGATCAGATCGCTGTCGCTGTTGTCGACGGCGAGGGCGGTGGTGACCGAGGAGAGCGTGATCGCGTTGTGGCCGGCCGCCGAGGGCAGGCCGAACAACAGGTTCACGATCCAGTCGGCGGTGTCGAACAGGCCGCAGCCGTTGGCCGAGGGCACCGGCAGCGCGTTGTCGTTCAGCGTCGCGCCGTTGAAGCCGACGATCGTGGGCTTGAAGCCGTTGGGGTCCCGGCCGATGGAGATGGTGCCGGTGCTGCCCTTGACCGGCTGGTTCGGCGGCGGCGGGCTCGTGGTCCCGGCCGTCGGGCTGAGCAGGATCGGGGCACTGTCGGAACCGACGTAGCAGTCGGAGCCGAGGAACAGGTTCATCAGATGGAGCTTGATCGGCAGCTGGAACAGCGGGTAGTTCTCGCCGGCGGACAGCGGGGCGAAGTTCGTGATCGGCCCGGCCAGCTCGATCTGCACGATGGCGCTGGTGACGCCGGGCCAGAAGTTGGACAGGCCGGGGATCGGCACGTCCAGCGGGCTGGCCTGGAGCTCGTCGCCGTCGGTCGGGGACACGGTGGAGAACAGCTGCGCGACCGTCTTGTCCGGGAACGTGACCGTCGGGCCGCCCTTGGCCCAGGTGACGCCGAACGTCACGGTCATCGGTGAGCTGAAGTTCACCTGAGTGGAACCCACAGAAAACCCGCCACCGCCTATGGTGGCCACCACGCAGCCGACCACGGCCTGGTTCGGGTCCTGCATCTGGGTGCTGGAGGTGGGGCACGTGCCCATGCCCGTGTACGGGCCCGAAGGCTGCCCGGTCGCCGCGGCGGACGGCGAGGCGGCCACGGCGACCAGCGCCAGGGCGGCCGCGACCGCGGCGGCTGTACGTGTTCTGAACCGATGGAACAGGCCTGGGACAGCCATGTTCACGCTCCCTCGTCAGCGGGGATGTCAGATGAGCGGGGACTGCGTCGACGACGACGCCGGGGAGAAGCAAGATCGAGAAGGCGTTTGTGCAGATCCAAGAGCGCTCTTGCGGGGGTCGAGCAGGGACTTTCAGGGGTCGAGTACGGATTTTCAGGGGTCGAGTACAGATCACACTCTGATACCGGCCGGTAACAAAACCCGTGGGAGTTGTAACTCTGCGGGGTTCTCCAGTCAAGCCCCCGGGGGAGAAGATGCCTGTTTCACCCGTTCTGACCCCGCTGCCCGGCGCGCGTTCGCCGCGTGATCCGCAGCGGGCTATCAAACGCGGGCCCAGCCGGGTGCCGCGCGAGCAGGTCGTGGCGACGCAGCGGGACCGGCTGTACGACGGCTTGGTGCGCACGGTCGCCGAACGCGGATACGCGAACGCCTCGGTCAGCGATATCTGCCGGGTCTCCGGCGTCACGCGGCCGGCTTTCTACGAGCACTTCGAGAGCAAGCAGGGCGCCTTCCTGGCCGCCTACCGGCATGGGACGGACGTGCTGTTCGCCATGCTGCGGCATGCTTTTCGCGACGCGGTCGACATCGACGAGGTCGTGGACGGTGCGGATGGCTCGGGTGCCGTGGATGACTCGGATGACGCGGGTGCCGCCGCCGGCGCGGGCGCTTCCGCCGATGCCGCCGGCGCGTATGCCGACGCCGACGACGTCACCGCGCACGCGGCCGACGGCACGGCGCACGCCGCCGAAATCCCTTGCCCCGCCGCCGACTACGAGACCGACGTCGAGACGTGGACCCGTGCCACCAGCGCGGTTCTCAGTGTCCTGCTGGACGTCCTGGCCAGCGTCCCGGCCTTCGCCACGGCCGCGATCGTCGAGATCGACGCCGTCGGCCCGGCCGGCCGCCAGGCCCGCTCCGAGCGGCTGCGCGACTTCGAGGCCTTCTTCGCCCTGGCGCCGGCCACGCCGCCGGCCGTGGACCGCGGGGAGCTGGTGAACGCGGTGGTTGCCGGCGCGTACGGCACCCTCTACCGGTACATCGCCAACGGCCGCACGACCGAACTGCCGAACCTGCTGCCCGGTCTGGTCTATTTCGTCGTCGCACCCTTCGTCGGCCCCGAGATCGCCGCGAAGGCCTCGCACGCCGCGCTGGCAGATCATCCCCGCTCGGTCGCACCGTGCGTCCCGCCGCAGGCCGACGCCGGTGTCGGCAGCGACTGAATCAGCGCACGAAGAATCAGGTACCGAACGGTTGACCGATTCAAAACCCTGAGAGTATGTTACCCGTCAGTCACCTAGCAGGTGACTCATGTCACATTCCAGCTGTGCCGGTGCTGGTTCCATCTCGTCCAGGCGATCGCGCCGGCATCACCCGCGCCTGGTGACAGGAACGGAAAGGAGCCGAATGGCGACGAAATCCGTCAAGGCCGAAGGCAAAGTCCGCTACCGTCGCGCCGCGATACCCGGGATGGCCGCCCTGGCCACCACCGGCGCGCTCGTGATCCTGACGGCGCAGGGCGCCCTCGGCGTGCAGTTCGCGATCTCGGGCATGCCGTTCGTGGTGACCGCGAGCCACCTGCACGGGTCGAACTTCGAGCAGTTCGCCGGGCTCGACACGACCCTGCTCAACAGCCAGAACAAGTGCGACAACCCCTGGCTGAAGAGCTCGAACTGCCAGGCCCTGGTGATGACCTCGGTCATCGGCGACGCGCAGATCACCAACCTGTGCCAGAGCGTCCACCTGCCCGGGATCGACCTGGTGATCAGGGCGGGCGACAAGGGCACCCCGGTGCACGCCAGCAACCTGATCCTGGACTCCACGGACCTGTCCGGCGACGCGACCTTCCAGAACATCCAGATCGGCCGCGACGCGTCCAACCTGTCCGAGGACACCCAGGTGGGCCCGAAGTACAGCTTCGGCCAGCAGGCGGACACGGTCGACATCGACAACGTCCGCCAGGACAGCTACGCGACCACCGCTTCGACGTTCACCCTGCCGGGCCTGAGCATGAGCTTCCAGAGCACGGGCTGCTGAACGGTGACCGAGCATGAAGAAGGCGCGCTCCTCTTCCCGGAGGCCCCGGCCCCCGAGGAACACCGAGGAGCGCGCCGTGCCTTCCGGCACTGGCGCCGCACCCGGCCGTTCTGGGGCGGACTGCTGGTGATCCTCGGCGGCGGCGAGATGCTGCTGCTGTACCACGCCGCCATGAAGGCCAGCATCCACATGGGCCTGTACGGCCTGGCCGGCTACGCGGTCCCGGTCCTGCTGGTGGTCCTGGGCCTGTGCCTGATCTTCGACCCCCAGCACCGCGTCTTCTACTCGGTCCTGTCCCTGCTGTTCGCCGCCGCCAGCTGGATGACCAGCAACCTCGGCGGTTTCCTGATCGGCATGCTGCTGGCCATGGTCGGCGGCTCGCTGGCGTTCGGCTGGACCGAGGCGGAGCAGGCGGAGGAGCAACCCGCGCAGCAGATGGAGAACGTGACCGAAGGACTGCCGACCGCCTGAGGCGCGCCGCCGGTGGGCTTCGGTGCAAGCAGGGCCAAGCGTGTTGCCCTGGCGCGGCGTTTTCGCGCGATGGGTAGGGCCGCCCCACCCAAAGGGGGCCACCAACCTCAAAGGAGAGCGCGCGCCAACGAATCCTCAGCCAGCATCGGCGCCGGCGGCGGTCGCGGTCAACGCCGGCGGCAGGACTCGCCGAGGAAGTTGCGCCGAACGTGGGCGTGGCGGCGACGAACGGCGCGGCCTGCGACGCCGTCCGGCAGCGTCACGCCCGCGTCCGGCTCAGGCCCTCAGCCCCGCGCCCCCAACCCCTCAGAACCAAGGCGCAAACCGCCCCGGAGCAAACCGATTCTCCGGATCAAAGTTCGCCTTCACCCGCCGCATCACCTCAACGCTCCCCGGCGCGCGCCCCCAGGACTCCACCATCGCGTCGACCCCCGGGCGCCGCCTCCGCAGCATCACGAACCCGCCGACCGCCTCGACCGAGGCGCGCCAGTTCTTCACCACCTCCGCGTGCGCCTTCGCGTCCGCGCCCGTGATGCGCACCGTGTACGCACCGGTCGCCGGGCTGCAGGTCAGCAGTGCCTTGACCCCTGCCCGGTCCGCCCACGCCGACAGCGCGCCGACCAGCGCCGGGTCGACGCCGGGCCGGGTCGCGGCGCGGAGCACCGTGTCTCCGGGTTCTGCGACGACGCGGGCCGCGTGCGACTCCCAGAAGCTGTGCGCCTCGCCCGCGTCCAGTTCTGCCAGGCTCCCTGTGAGCATCGAGCGCGCGGAAGCCGCGCGGGCCGCCGCGCCGTCGGCGGTTCCGTCGAAGCGCACCGCCAGCACCTGCTCCGGTTCGCACCACTCCACCGCCGTCGGTTCGACCGCCGACTTCGTCAGCGCCCACGTCAGGCGCTGCGCCGTCGCGGTGTCGACGTCGCGTGCCATCACCGTGCGCGAGGCCTGGGGGAGCGGGTGCACCCGCAGTACGAGCTCGACCACCACCCCCAGGGTGCCCAGCGATCCGTGGCACAGCTTCGCCAGGTCGTAGCCGGCTACGTTCTTGATGACGTGCCCGCCGCTCTTGGCGATCGCGCCGTCCGGGAACACCATCGTCGCGCCGATGACCAGCTCCCGCAGCGAGCCGTACGCCATGCGCCGGGGCCCGGCGTCGCCGGTGGCCAGCAGCCCGCCGATCGTCGCCTCCGAGCGCGCCGGGTCGTACGGCAGCCACTGGCCGTGCTCGGCCAGCTCCTCCTGCAGCACGTCCAGCCGGATCCCGCCCTGGACGTGCACGGTCATGTCCGCGGGCCGGTAGTCCAGCACCCGGTCCATGCCGGCCAGCGACACCGTGGTGCGCGCGTCGCGCACCGGCGCGCCCCACGTGGTCGCCGTCCCTGTGCCCCGTATCAGCACCGGGCCGTTCGTGGTGACGGCGTCGCGCAGGTCCTTCACCGTCGTCGGCGTGATCGAGCGCGGGCTGGACGACGCCTCGAAGGTCGGCGTGCCGTCGGCCGACGAGTTCTGGCCCGCCGACGAGCCGCCGCCGGACGAATGCCCGCCGGATGAATGCCCGCCGGGCGTGGAAGCGGAGGACGATGATGCGCCTACCATCTCTGGATCTTTCCGGTCTCTTCGAGCGGGTGCGGCTGATAGGCCCCGCCCCTGGCCTCGCCGCACAACGCGGGAGTCGGGAACACCTTGTTGGGGTTGCACAGCCCTGACGGGTCGAACGCGGCACGCAGACGGTCCATCGCCGTCAAGTCCGCGGGGGAGAACATTTTGGGCATCGAGCACGCTTTGTCCACGCCGATCCCGTGCTCGCCGGACAGCGAGCCGCCGAGCGCGACGCACAGCTCCGCGATCGCCGCGGCGAGCGCTTCGGCGGCCGGACCCTCGCCGTCCGATTCGCGGTACAAAACGAGCGGATGGAGGTTTCCATCGCCCGCGTGGAACACATTGGCAACACGCAACCCTGCGGCCGAAGAAAGGTCCGCAATTCCGGCCAATGCCTCAGCAAGGCGGGTCCGCGGTACGACTCCGTCCTGCAAAAGGAATTCCGGAGAGAGCCGTCCCATGGCCGCGAAGGCGGCTTTTCGGCCGGCCCAGATCGCCGCGCGCTCGGCGTCGTCGGCGGCGATGCGCAGCCGGGTGCAGGCGTGCTCCGAACACAGGGCGCTGACCTGCTCGAACAGCTCCGCGCACTCCTCGCCGGGGCCGTCCAGCTCGATGATCAGCGAAGCCGCGGCCTCCCGGTCGTAGCCGGCGTGCACGGCGTCCTCACAGGCGCGAATGGCCAGGTTGTCCATCATTTCGATGGCCGCGGGCACGATCCCGGCGGCGATGACCGCGCTGACCGTCTCGCAGGCCGAGGGCACGTCCGGGAAGTCCGCGACCAGCGTCCGGACGACCTCGGGTTTGCGCAGCAGCCGCACCGCGATCCGGGTGGCGACGCCGCACGTTCCCTCCGCGCCGACGAACACTCCGCGCAGGTCATAGCCGGGGGCGTCATAACAAGGTGCTTCTATGTCATCCGAGCCCAGGACCACCGTCGAGCCGTCCGGCAGCACCGTTTCGACCGCGAGCACATGATGCGAGGTGAAGCCGTATTTCAGGCAGTGCGCACCGCCGGAGTTCTCCGCGACGTTGCCGCCGATCGTGCACACCACCTGCGACGACGGGTCCGGCGCGTAGTAGAGCCCGTATCCGGCGACGGCCGCGCTGATCGACAGGTTGGTCGCGCCCGGCTCCACGACGGCCACCATCCGGTCCGGATCCACATCAAGTATGCGGTTGAGCTTTGCCAATGCGATGACGACCCCTGATTCAGTCGGCAGCGCGCCCCCGGACAAACCGGTCCCGGCGCCGCGCGCGACGTAGGGCACGCCGTGCCGCAGACAGGCGCGGACGATCGGCGCGACCTGGGAACGGTCGGCGGGCAGCAGCACCAGACCCGGCAGCACGCGGTGCGAGGTGAGCGCGTCGGTCTCGTACGCGCGGCGTTCGGCCGCCACGGCCAGCACCCGGAGGCTGGGACCGCACTCGCGGCGCAGGTCAGCCAGTACCGCGTCGAGCTTTCGCCGCCGGTCCGCCGCGGCTTGCGCATCCATCGGCCGTGCCCCCTTTCCGCCGTCCCCCGCGTCGTGATGGATCACCACATGATGATTGGTGAGGCCACCCAGATTATTAATAGATCAACACAGATCACCATTGTGCGCCACCGCCGCGAGCCCCGGCGGGGCCTGGAGCGCGGGTGGACACCCGTGCCCCGATCATGTATGTGTTCTGATAATCACCGGCCCGGCACGGCTTCCGCTCCAAGTCGCTTTTGCCTTTGCGCACAAAGGAAAATGGCTCGTTCCGACGATCCATCTGGACCAGAGAGGTCAGCCCGCCGAATGACACTGACTGCCCCCCGCCCGCGCCTGGCCCCCACGCGCGACCGGGGTACCGTCGCCGTCCTGCTGTTCCGGGACGCCCCCTTGTTCGAGTCGTCGATCCCGATCTCGGTGTTCGGCGTCGACCGGCGCGTCATGGGCCTGCCGTACTACCGGTTACTGGTGTGCGCCGGGGAGGCCGGGCCGTTGGCCACCACCGGCTCCCTGCGGATCTCCACGCCGTTCGGGCTGTCGGGGGCCGACCAGGCCGGCACCGTGATCGTGCCGGCGTGGCGGGCGCCGGGCGAGCGGCCCCCGGAACCGGCGCTGGCCGCGGTGCGCAAGGCTCACAAGGAGGGCGCGCGGCTGGCCGCGTTCGACTCTGGGGTCTTCGTCCTCGCCGCGGCCGGCGTCCTGGACGGCCGAGGGGCCACCACGCACTGGATGTACGCGCCGGCCCTGGCCCGCCACCACCGCAGGGTGAAGGTGGACGCCCGCTCGATGCAGATCGACCACGGCGACGTGGTCACCGGGGCGGGCGCCGCGGCCGGCCTGGATCTGTGTCTGTACCTGGTCCGGATGGACCACGGGGCCGAAGCCGCCAGCGCGCTGGCCCGCCGCCTGGTGGTGGGCCCGGGACGGCGCAGCGGCCAGGCCGCCTACTTCGACCGCCACCTGCCCTCCGAACTCGGCGCCGGCACGCCGATCGGCGACGCGATGTCCTGGGCCCTGGACCACCTGGCCGAACCCTTCGACGTGGACGAGTTCGCCAAACACTCCGCGATGTCCCGCCGGACCTTCGACCGCCGCTTCCTGGAGGTCACCGGCACCACGCCGCTGCGCTGGGTGAACTCCCAGCGCGTGATCGCCGCCCAGCGCATCCTGGAGTCCACCGACCTGCCGGTGGACGAGGTGGCCCGGCGCTCCGGGTTCGCCTCGGGTCCGGCGATGCGCGCCAACTTCCTGCGGGTGCTCGGCACCCAGCCCGCGCGCTATCGCGAGGCCTACCTGGCGTCCCGGGCCAGGGGCGGCCGCGAGGGCCGCGACGGGTAGGACCCGTTCCGGACGGACCCGTTCCGGACGGACCCGCTCCCACCGGCCCTACTGAGCCCACGGCGGCGCGAACGCCGCGCCGCCGACGGTCGCGTTCATCCCGGCGGACGTCACGGCGGTGAGCACCGCCGGGCTCTCGGTGCTGGCGTTGCCCAGCCGCAAGGTGGTGTGCGGCGGCACGATGACCGCGTCTCCGGGGCCGGCCTGCACCTCGCGCTCGCCGACGGTGGCCGAGACGGCGCCGCTGACCACGACGAACACCTCCTCGCGGTCCATGGTGTGCGGCTGGCTGCGGGCGCCGGGCTCCAGGTCCAGGGCCCAGATCGCCAGTTCGGTGCTGCCGCGCGAGGGGACCGCGAGCGGGCGGAAGGTGAAGCCGTCGAGGTCGAATCGCGGGGCCTCGGCGAGGGTGGACAAGGGCATGGCTGACTCCTGGTTCTCAGTAATGGTCAACGGGGTTGTCGATCTGAGCCTAGAGCGCCGTCGGTCAAATGGTCAACACAGTTGTCGATCCCGCTCCCACTCCCACCCCCACTAGGGTGGGAGCATGAGTGACAGGCTGGTGTGGATCGACTGCGAGATGACCGGGCTCGACCTGGACAAGGACGCTCTGATCGAGGTGGCCGTCCTGGTCACGGACTCGGAGCTGAACGTCCTGGGGGACGGGGTCGACGTGGTGGTCGCCCCACCGGCCGACGACCTGCCGGGCCTGCTGGCCGGCATGGTGGACGTGGTCCGCGACATGCACACTTCCTCCGGCCTGCTGGAGGAGCTCGCGGACGGGATCCCCATGGCCGAGGCCGAGGAGCGCGTCCTGGCCTATGTCCGTGAGCACGTCCCGGAGGCCGGCAAGGCGCAGCTGGCCGGCAACTCCGTCGGCACCGACCGCGGCTTCCTGGCCCGCGACATGCCCGATCTCGAACAGCACCTGCACTACCGCATCGTGGACGTCTCCTCGATCAAGGAACTGGCCCGCCGCTGGTACCCGCGCGTCTACTTCAACGCCCCGAAGAAGACCGGCAACCACCGCGCCCTCGGCGACATCCGCGACTCCATCGCCGAACTCCGCTACTACCGCGACGCGATCTTCGTCCCGCAGCCCGGCCCGGACTCGGAGACCGCGCGCACCCTGGCCGGCCGGATCGAGGCCGAGGAGGCCGCCGCCGCGGCGGCACGTGCGGAGTCCTGACCTCCCGATCGGGTCCTTCGGGACCCGGGCGAAAGGGTTGTGCGGAGCACCGCCGGATCCATGTATGCTTGGCGGTGCCAGCGCGGCGCGGGACCCGGGAGACCGGAGTCCACCGACGCGACGGTGCATGGTGGGCGTAGCTCAGTTGGTAGAGTCCTGGGTTGTGATCCCAGTTGTCGCGGGTTCGAGCCCCGTCGCTCACCCTCCATGGAGCGGTCCCTGATCTCGGTGAACGAGAGCAGGGGCCGCTTTTCTGTCATCTGGATCTTCTGATCAGTACACTCCCATCATGGGCGAGAACCTGGACGACCTCACCGCCAAGTGCGTCCACTGCGGCTTCTGCCTCCCGGCCTGTCCCACCTACGCCCTCACGGGTGACGAGAACGACTCCCCGCGCGGCCGCATCCACCTGATCCGCCAGGTGATCGAGGGCCAGGCCGAACTCGACGACGCCGTCGCCGAACACGTCGACTCCTGCCTGGGCTGTCTGTCCTGCGTCAGCGCGTGCCCCTCCGGCGTCCAGTACGACCGGATCATCGAGGAGTTCCGCCCCGAGGTCGAGCAGGCCTACGCCGAGCACCGCGGCGACCGGGCCTTCCGGGAACTCGTGTTCGGCCTGTTCCCGCACCCGGCACGGCTGCGGGTCGCGGCGCTCGGCGCGGTCGCGTACCGCCGGACGGGTGGTGCGGCGCTGGTCCGTTCCAGTGGACTGCTGCGGCGCTTCCCCAAGCTCGGCGCCATGGAGGCGCTGATGCCGGAGACCACGCTGCGCAAGGCGTGGCGCAGGCTGCCGGCCAGCAGCCAGCCGCAGGGGGAGCGGCGCGCGATCGTCGGCATGATCTCCGGCTGTGTGCAGCGCGTGTTCTTCGGCGACGTCAACGCCGCGACCGTGCGGGTGCTGCAAGCCGAGGGCTGCCACGTCATGGTGCCGGAGCAGGGCTGCTGCGGCGCGCTGTCGCTGCACGCGGGGCGCGAGGAGGAGGCCAAGCGCTACGCGCGGCGGCTGATCGACGCCTTCCGGCGCCCGGTGTCCGCCACGTCCGTGACGGTGCCGCTGGGCAACCTCGACGCGGTCGTGGTCAACGTCGCCGGCTGCGGCTCCACGCTGAAGCAGTACGGCGAACTGCTCGCCGACGACCCCGAGTACGCCGAACCGGCCGCCGAGTTCGCCGCGAAGATCCGCGACGTCTCCGAAGTCCTGGCCGACCTCGAACCCCGCGCCGAACGCCACCCGATCGAAGCCCGCGTCGCCTACCACGACGCCTGCCACCTGGCGCACGGCCAGGGCGTCCGCGCGCAGCCGCGCAAGCTGTTGAACGACGTCCCGGGCCTGGAAGTGGTCGAGCCGGCGGAGGCCGCGTTCTGCTGCGGCTCGGCGGGCGTGCACAACCTGGTGCGACCGGAGGCCGCGGAGGAACTGGGACGGCGCAAGGCCGAGCGGGTCCGGGCCACGGACCCCGACCTGGTCGCCACCGGCAACCCCGGCTGCCTGCTGCAGATCCAGCGGCACCTCGGCGACGACACCCCGGTGCTGCACCCGATCGAGATCATCGACGCCTCGATCCGGGGGTTGAGGCTCAACCCGGCGCGGATGCGGCCGCGCGATGCGGCGGGTGGCTCGGCGCGCGACTCAGCCGGTGATTCAGTCGGCTGAGTAGCCGCTCAGTCCGACGTGGCCCGCTTCGCCCGACGTGTCCCGCTCAGTCCGACGTCGCCCGCTCGATCCGTCGTCGCTTCCACGCCGGCCACCACCGGTCCAGCAGGAAGTACGTGATGATGCCCAGGCTGATCGCCACCAGGTGCTCGCGTCCGGCCAGGTTCGGCAGGATCGCCGCCTCGCCGCCCATCGACACCGCGGTCAGCGCCACCACCCAGTACGTCCGCAGCCGCAGCGCCAGGTAGATCAGCAGCGACACCACCGCTACCGAGGGGCCGGTGTCGACCTGGAAGTTGTCGATCTGCGGGGTGCCGATGTGCAGCCAGTTGCTGGCGTAGACCATCACCCGGGCGGCCATCGAGGTCACCGCGCTGGTGATCATCGCGATCGCGATCATCTTCTTCCAGCCCAGCCAGCACTCCGCGATCCCGAAGGCGATCAGCACCTGCGCCATCGCGCCCCAGGCCGGCAGGTCCGGGGCCGGGGCGAACAGGGACAGCGGGAGCTGGGGGAGCAGCTTCCAGATCGGCTCGCCCTGGCGCACGCCGGCGACGTCCAGCACGAACGCCAGCCCGGTGGGCCGGATCAGCTCCAGGATCCACAGCACGCCGATGGTCGCCACGCAGATCAGCGTGGCCGGGATGGCCAGCAGGTGCTTCGTGCGGACCTCGCGGACCGGGACCGAGAAGAAGACGACCATGTCGTGGGCGAAGGTGCGGGCCACGGCCGTGGCGGCGCGGACCACCGGGTTGCGCTGGGGCGCGGCGTCCGGGTCGGCATCGGCGAGGAACGCGTCGGCGGCGCCGTTCGCCTCCGCGGCGCGGTCCGCGTCGACGGCCAGGTCCGCGGCCGCGACGGCGGCGGCGGCCTGCGGGTCCAGGGCGAGCACGGAGCTGGTTTCGGCGTCGGTCTTGGCGTCGGTCTTGGCGTCGGTTTCGGCATCGGCGTCGGCATTGGCAGCGCCGTCGGCGGCGGGCTTCGCGCCGGCGGCCGTGCGATCGGCCTCGGCGGCCGTGCGGTCGGCCTTGGCGGCGAGCCCCGGAGCTGCGGCTGCGGCGGCAGCCTGCGGGTCCAGGGGGAGCGCGCCATCGGTGCCCGTGGCCGTGTCGGTCGCAGCCTCGGCATCCGCGGTCCGGACGGGGTCGCCGCCGACGGCGGCGCCGGGTGCCTCCACTGCGCCCCCGGGTTCGCGAGCTGTGCCGGAACCGGCGTCGAGCGGGTCCTGCGCCCTGTCGGTCACGGTCTCATTCGCCATCGTCGTCCCCCCGGATCGGTAGCCGTGGCGTCCGGCATGGGCGGATGCGCTGGAAATTCGCCTCCGACTCCGATGGTAGCAACGTCGGAAGATCCCACGCCGGGCCGGGCGCCCACACCGATCACACGGGTGCGGGGGGCGACGGGACAGCTCACGGGGTACCTCTGCCCGCTCGAAGATCACACTACTCGACGTCGCACAGGCGTCACCCGCTCGTCGTATAGGTTTGGCTCAGCGCGGCAGGTTCTATTACGGCGAGGAGTGGCACGGTACATGTGCGGTATCGCGGGTGTCTTCGGGGCTCATGACGAGGCCATGCTCAAGCGGATGGGCGACGCCATCGCCCACCGGGGGCCCGACGGCGAGGGCGTCTACAGCGACGGATCGAACGTCGGTTACGCCCACCGCCGCCTGGCGATCATCGACCGGGCCCACGGCGACCAGCCCTTCCTCACCGAGGACGGCCGCTACGCCGCCGTCTACAACGGCGAGGTCTACAACTACCGGGAGCTGATGGCCGAGCTGGAAGCCCTCGGCCACACCTTCCGCACGGTCTGCGACACCGAGGTCGTGGTCCGCGCCTTCGCCGAGTGGGGCGAGGCGGCCTTCGACCGGTTCAACGGCATGTTCGCGGTGGCCATCCACGACGCCGAGACCGGCAAGAGCTACCTGGCGCGCGACCACTTCGGCATCAAGCCGCTCTACCTGGCCTCGGTCACCGGCGCCGACGACAGCCACCGGCTGGTCTTCGGCTCGGAGATCAAGGCGATCCTGGCCTCCGGCCTGGTCCAGGCGGCTCCGGACGACGCCACCCTCTACCGCTACCTGCGCTTCCGCATCCACGAGGACTCCGACCGCACCTTCTTCGCCGGGATCGAGAAGGTCCGCCCGGGTGAGGTCGTCGTCATCGACGGTGCCGACGTGCAGCGCCGCATGTTCACCACGCTGCGCGAGGACCTGCTGGCCGACGGCCCGCGCTCGCCGTTCACCAAGGACACCACCAAGGAGTTCAAGGAGCGGCTCACCGAGTCGATCCGGATGCGCCTGGTCGGCGAGGTGCCGGTGGGCACCGCGCTGTCCGGGGGCCTGGACTCCTCGACCGTGGTCGCGGTGATCAGCAAGCTGATGAAGCAGCACGCGCAGGACGTGGAGTCGGTCGGCGCGACGCAGAACAGCTTCTCCGCGGTGTTCCCCGGCAGCGTCAACGACGAGGAGCGCTACGTCGACGCAGTCATGGCGAAGGCCGACGGCCCGATCGAGTGCCACAAGATCCACCCGAACCCGGACGAGTTCCTGGAGGACCTCGCCGACTTCGTGCGCACGCAGGAAGAGCCGACCATCTCCACCGGCCCCTACGCGCAGTACAAGGTCATGCAGGAGGCCACCAAGCACGTCACCGTCCTGCTCGACGGCCAGGGCGCGGACGAGATGATGGCCGGCTACCTGCCGTACTACTTCGTCTACCTGCGCCAGCTGCGCAAGCAGAAGCAGTACACGAAGCTGATGCGCGAGGTCGTCTCCTCCACCGACGTGCTGTCCCGGTACGGCAAGCAGGTGGTGCGCGGCAAGCTCGGCCTGGACAAGCCGGTGGACATCCGGCAGATGCTGGACAAGGGCTTCGCCAAGCAGCACAAGGCCGAGACGTTCAGCCCGGTCCCGGACGACCTGCGGGCCCGCCTGGTCGAGGACATCTTCGCCAACTCCCTGCCCTCGCTGCTGCGCTACGAAGACCGCAACACCATGCGCTTCTCGCTGGAGGGCCGCGTGCCCTTCCTGGACTTCAACCTGGTGCGCTACCTGTTCACGCTGGAGCCCGAGGCGATCATCAAGGGCGGCTGGAACAAGAAGGTCCTGCGCGACTCGGTGCGCGGGCTGCTGCCGGACCAGATCGTCGACCGCCGCAACAAGATCGGCTTCACCACGCCGGAGCGCGAGTGGTTCCTGCGGATCAAGAACCACGTGCACACGGTGTTCCGCTCGGACTCCTTCGGCTCGCGGCCGTACTTCGACCAGGCCTCGGTGCTGCGCGCGTTCGAGGAGTTCATCTCCGGCAAGAACAGCGACACGATGCTGTTCTGGCGGATGCTGAACGTCGAGCTGTGGCTGCGCACCTTCGTGGACGCCCCCGGGACCCACGTGGACTCCACGACCTCGGCGGCCAAGGAGTACTTCGCGGCCAACCCGGGCAAGGAGATCGCGATCAGCACGCCGTCCAGCGGACAGGTGCTGCGTTTCCCGATCCAGACCGACGCCTTCGCCAAGGGCGACGACTTCCACACCAAGATCTCCGAGTACGGCGCGGAGTTCGCGACCCGGGTGGCGGAGTCCGACGACCACGCCGAGGCGCTGAACAGCCCCTGGTTCCTGGCGGTCAGCGAGAAGGTTGTCGCCATCTCGCAGGGCCGCAGCTACTTCCTGTGGGAGATCAAGCCCTCGTTCGCGGCGCGCAAGCTGCAGAAGTTCGTGGTCCGCACGCCCGCCGGCATCGGGCTGGGCTCCCCGGAGACCATGCAGCTGGCGATCCAGGAGGCGGGGCTGGCGCGGATCGTGGCCGCCTCGGCGGCGGGCGCGGTCGGCAAGGTCGTGGGCCGCAAGGGCCTGTTCTACCAGCTGGCCGGCCCCGCGGTGCGGGCCATCGACGGGCCGACGCAGTACTCGCTGTACCCGTCGAACGTCTCGGCGAAGCTGGCGCCGGCCGACCCCGGGAAGGCGGCTTCGGAGCTGGCCGACCGGCTGCGCCGGGCGCTGCCGAAGCAGGCTGCTGACACGTTCCAGGGCGTGGCCATCATCGACGCCAACGACCTGGGGTGCAACATCCTGGGGCAGGCCACGACGGTCGCCGAGGAGAAGATCGCGGAGATCTTCAAGGACAACCCGCTGGGGCAGGGCGCGCAGCGTACGCCGCTGGCCGTGGTGGTGCTGCCCAAGCAGAAGTAGCGCTTGGGCTCACGGCGTCTGAGTCCCACCATGCTGGAAGGCCCGGTTCCCTGCGGTGGCAGGGGTCGGGCCTTTTTGCTTTCTTTAGTTTTCGGTCTCAGTCGATCTCGTGGAACGCGTGATAGTGGCTCTCAGCCCACTGCTGGGCCTCCTCGTGCGTCCGCTGCCCCGGCGAGCGCGTGGTGCACTCCTCGCACTGAGCCCGCCACGGCCATCCGCCCCACGTGTGGACGATGGTCACCGGACCCCACTCGTTGCCTTGACGCTCGCGTTCGATGACCGCGTTCATCGGCACACCCTCCCCCAACGCTACGCAACCCATTTCACCAGGACCGCACACGCCGGCGCCATCGGATATACCCCTAGGGAGCGCGCCATCGGCCCGCCACCCCGAGATGCTCCCCGGGAGGCTGGAGTAGACGGCCCGGGCGCGGCTAATCTACGGCTCGTGACTATCGAAGACGACGACGACCTCGCCCTGCCCGCGGCGCTGGCCGCGATAGCCGCGATCGGCTTCCCCCTGGAAGCCGACGAGGACGAGCAGGGCGACGACGAGCGCGACGAGGACGACGCCCCCGAACACCCCCCGGTGGACTTCGAACCCTTCGAGGAGTTCCTGGACTCCGAGGACACCGCCGACTGGTTCCAAGGCTGGACCGGCAACCCGGACGCCGACGCCGACCAGTTCCGCGTCTTCGGCCAGACAGCCGACGGCGGCTACGCAGCCTTCTGGCTGGTCCGCGAGGAAGCCCCCCTGGCCGAGCAGCCCATCGTGTTCCTGGGCTCGGAGGGCGAGACCGGCGTGGTCGCCTGCGACCTGCCCTCGTTCCTCTGGCTGGTGGCCGACGGCTCAGGCCCCTACGAAGCCGTGGAGCACCCCACCCGCCGCTCCAACCCCCACCCGGAGTTCACAGCCATCGCCGAGAAGCACGCCGGCACAGACCGCATGACGGCCCGCGAAGTGGTCGCCGCAGCCCGCGACGAGTTCCCGGACTTCGAGGACACGATGGTGGAGCTCTCGCGCTGAGGCGGCGGGGCGCCGGGGAGTTCACGATGGTGGGGGCGGCAGCGTTGCCGCCCCAGTGTGTCCCGGTCGCTGGCGGTGGCACGAGTCGGCATCGGTGACGGAAGCAGTTGTCCGGCGGCGCGAGCAGCTCTCCGGCGGCGCGAGTTAGTGTCGGTGGCGGGCGCTATACGTATACAAGGGGCGAAAATGTCCTAACAGAATGCGCCGACCGCCCCGCCGGGCCGCTGCACAACTCCGCCGCACCGCAACACAGTGCATCGCGCCCCGCGCCAGACTGCTCGCGCCGCGGCCCTGCCGCCCATACCGGCAGGTCACACCGCCCGGTGCCGCCGCGCCGCCGTCTCGCGCCGTACCATCTCACGCCGCAGCGCCGGACCGCTCGCGCCGCGCCGCGGCCTTGCCGCCCCATACCGCCCGGCCACTGTCGGTACCGCCGCGCCGCCCTACCACCGCTCGTTTCCTCACGCCGCACCGCAACACATTGCGCCGCCCCGCCCTGCACTGCCGGGCCGCCACACCCCGCCCCGCCGCCGCCTCAGTGCCCCGGCAACACGCACACCGCGTCAATCCCCAGCACATGGTTGAGCCGCCCGAAAGCCAACCACGACCCCAGACACATCGTCAGCTCCACCACCTCGGCCTGCGAGTACGCCGCGAGCATCCGCCCCCAGAACTCCTCGTCCAGGCCGTGATGGTCCAGCGCGTACCGCTCGGCGTACTCGGCGGCGAGCCGCGTCCGTTCGTCGAAGCCGTCGGCCGTGCGCCACTCGGCGACCGCAGCGTCGAAGCCGTCCTCGACCTTCGCTCCGTCGCGTTCGGTGCGCCAGTCCAGGCAGAACAGGCAGCCGTTGATCTGGGCGATGCGCAGCCGTGCCGCCTCGAACTCGCGGAGGCCCAATGTCGTGTGCTGATACACCGCCATCGAGAACGCCGCCGCCGCGGGCCCTATGCCGGGCACCATCTCGCCCCACACGTAGCCGATCGGCTCCTTGCCTTCTGGTATGTCGATGATCACTGCGTCCCGTCCTCCCAGATCCCGAATGCCGGCGCCACCGGCACGTCCAGCGCGTCGTAAACCCCCGGCGCCTGCCCCGCCAGCCAGTCGATCGTGCCGACCAGGCGGCCGACGGCTGTGGCGTTTCCGCCCGCCGAGCGGTTTCCGCCCTCGTCGGCGGCCTCGATCGTGACCTCGATCCGGGGCCGGCCCTCGATCACCACGCGGTGTGCCCCGACGCCGTCCGGGGCTTGCGGCCACTCCGGGGCCACCGAGCCGTGGATGCGGGTCACGTGCTCGATCACGATCCGCGCCACGCCTCCGACTTCGCCGCGCACCTCGAATCGCACGCCGCCCTGCGTGCCCGCCGCGAACTTGCCCATCGTCGCGGTCTCGACGTCCTCGCCCAGTGCCGCGCGCTCGACGTGCTCCGAGATCCCCGACAGCTGCGCTCCCAGGGCCCGCGCCATCAGCCGGATCTGGCCGCCCCACACCATCGTGGGTACGCCCGGTGCGGTCATCAGCGGCTCGTACTCCATCGGCTGTCCCATGCCGACCAGGTACCGGACCGAGTCCTCCTGGTCGTACGTCGAGTAGTCGAAGATCTCCTGGCAGCGCACCGCCTCGATCCGGGACCCGAGCCCGGTCATCATCAGCGGCAGCACATCGTTGGCCCACCCCGGATCCACGCCCGAGGCGAACAGCGACCCGCCGCCCTCGGCCACCGCCGCGAGCACCCGCTCGCGCTGGTCCGGCGGCGCGCTGCGCGGATCGTAGAACGCGTACAACGCCGGCGTGACCACGATCGCGCCCGCCCGCACGGCGCGGACCACGTCGTCCAGCGCCTCCTCGGGCCGCACGTCGCCGGACGCCGCGTACACGACGGCCCGCGCCCCGCCAAGCGCCGCCTCGACATCAGACGCCGCGGACGCCGCGGACGCCGCAGATCCCGCAGATCCCGCAGATCCCGCAGCCGAGGACGCCGCAGTCGCCGCCCCCGCCCCTGCGGCCCCCGCCGCCGCTCCCGTAGTCGCCGCCCCGGCCCCCGCCGCCCCCGCGGCCGCCGCCCCCGTCCCCGCAGACGGCGCCAACGCAGCCGCCACCCCAAGCGCGCACCCCAGCCCCGCCAACTCCCCGGCATCCCGCCCGACCTTCGCTGGATCGTGCACCAGCACCGCGCACAACGCCAGCCCGGGGCGTGCGGCGACCGCTCGGATCGCCGCACGCCCGATGTTCCCGGTACCCCACACCGCGGTGGGGATCAGCTCATCCGCCATCGATCAGCTCAGCCGCCGTTCGCGATGATGTTCTCGATATTCCGCTCGGCCAGCGCGGTGATGGTCACGAACGGGTTCACGCTCGTGTTGCCCGGGATCAGCGCGCCGTCCATCACGTACAGCCCCGGATAGGCGGTGAGCCGGCCGTAGTTGTCCGTGGCCTGATTCAGTACCGCGCCGCCCAGCGGGTGGTACGTCAGCTCGTCCTGCCAGGTCTTGTACACCCCGAACAGGTCCGTCCGGTAGATGGTGCCCTCGGTCGAGTTGATCTTGTCGAAGATGGTCCTGGCCATCGTGATCCCGTCCTGCTTCCACGCCTGCTGCCAGCTCAGGTCCACCTTCTGCGTGGCCGGGTTCCACGAGAACTGCGCACGGTGCGGGTTGTTCGTGATCGACAGGTACAGCGAGGCCCACGTCTCGATCCCGATCGGCAGCGGCGCCACCTCGGCGAACGCCCCGCCCGCGGTCCAGTTGTCGATGCCGCCGCAGGGGACCGTGGACTGGTTGGAGCCGGTCGGGTCCCAGATCTGGTTCGCCCGGCCGACCATGATGTTCCCGTTGTCGCCCCAGTTCTGGCCGACCTGGTCGTTCAGGTTCGGCAGCTGCCCGGTGTCGCGCATCTGGACCAGCAGCTTGCTGGTGCCCACGCTGCCGGCCGCGAAGACCACCTTGTCGGCGGTGACCTCCTTGGTGACGACCACGTTCCCGGAGGTGTCCAGCTGGTTCATCAGCACCGTGTAGCCGCCGCCGGAGGCCGGGGACACCGAGGTCACCTTGTGCAGCGGCGTGATGTTGACCTTGCCGGTGGCCAGCGCGGCCGGGATGTACGTCTTCTGCAGGGACTTCTTGCCGTAGTTGTTGCCGTAGAGCAGTTCCTGGGCCAGCGCCGAGCGCGGGACGGTGCCGGCGTCCTCGGCCTGCATGTAGGTCCAGTCGTACACGTCCGGCACGAACTCGAACGGGAAGCCCGAGCGCGCGGCCTGCTTCTGCCCGACCCGCGCGAACTGGTACCACTGCGTGGTGTTGAACCAGCTGTTCGGGATGACCCCGGCGCCGAGCCCGGCGTTGGCGCGCGGGTAGTACACGTTGTACATCTCGGCGGGGTTCACCGAGGGCAGGATGGCGCCGAAGTTCGACTGCTTCGGCGTGACCGCCATGCCGCCGTTCACCAGCGAACCTCCGCCGACCCCGCGGCCCTGGTAGACCGTGATCCCGGCGAAGTCCTCGGCGTCCAGGATCCCGGTGTAGTTCGGGATGCTGCGGTCGATCGGGATCCCGAGGAAGTACCCGACCGGCTGTTTGGTCTGCGTCCGAAGCCAGAACGACCGCTGGTCCGGACTGGTCAGGTTGCAGAAGATCTTGCCGTCCGAGCCCGGGGTGTTCCAGGCCATGCCCATCTCGATCATCTCCACCGCGACGCCGGCCTGGGCCAGCCGCAGCGCCGCGACCGAACCGCCGTATCCGGTGCCGATGACCAGCGCCTGGACGTGCGCCCCGTTGGAGATGGGGGTGCTGCGCGGCGCGGCGGCCGAGGCGCGCCCGGCCGAGAAGCCCCCCAACGCCGCCGCACCCAGAACCGTGCCTGTTCCCGCCAGGAATCCGCGCCGTGAAAGACCTCGGGCTCCTGGGTCTGGCCTTGATGTTGCGCTCATGTGACGCTCCTCACATGGTGCGGATTTTGAGAACTTGTTCTACTACCGCCGGCATGAGAAGTCACGAGCTACTGACAAGTAATATAACGGAGCATCAGATCAAAAAGCCCAGGTAGATCGCTACTAATCGGTATGCGAGTCCTGAGACGCCGGACCGCGCGGGGTTTGACTCCGGTAGGTGAAGCCGAGCTCACGCCCGAGCCCGAAGTAGTGCCGGAAGTTGTAGATCAGCGGGCTCCAGGCCGCCGGCTCGACATGGTTCGTCCCCGGGATCACGATCGCCGGATCGGCGTGCACCCGGAGCACCCGCGCCTCCACGATGAGGAAGTCGTCGGTGACGTCCGGCAGCGCCCGCGCCACGGCGGCCTCGAACTGCAGGCCGCACTCGGCGACCCGCGGCGGATTGACAAGCTCGGACTCGGCGGATGTGAACCCCGATAGACCGAACTTGTCAGGCTCGAACCGCATCCCCGGCGGCTTCCCCTCCGGCACCGGGAACCGGCCGGTCACCCCGGCCAGGCTCTCGATCCGCCGCCACAGGTGCGGCCCCGGGACGTTGATCACGATCTGCGGACGCCGTGCCAGGTTGTACGCGGTCTGGCCCTCGGCGCCCAGACCGAGCACGATCGTGTAACCCAGCGCCCACGCCGAGGAGATCGGCGCCAGGTTGGCCGAGCCGTCGTCGTTCTCGGTCGACAACAGGACCACCGGGGTGCCGAAGTACAGGATCGACGGCTCGATCGTGACATGCGCGCCCTGCGTGACATGTGCGCTCTGCGTGCTCGTCCTACTCGTTGCGCTGCTCATGGAGCGACCGTAGGCAGCGGACACTTCGGCGGCCGCCGAACTCCGGCCGGAGAATAATCGCTGGTATGAGCACCACAGGCAGTAGCACAGGCAGTACCACCGCGAACCCCCTGCTGGCCGGCGCCGACCTGGCCGCCATGGCCCGCCTGCTCGCCGACGGCACCCGCGCCACCTTCTGCCTGGCCCTGCTCGACGGCCGCGCCTGGACCCCCACCGAGCTGGCCAGACACGCCGGCGTCGCGCCGTCCACCGCCACCGAGCACCTCAACGCCATGGTCACCGGCGGCCTGCTCGCCGAGGAACGCCAAGGCCGGCACCGCTACGTGCGCCTGGCCGACCAGCAGGTCGCCGAGCTCATCGAGACCCTGGCCGCCGCCGCACCCGTGCGCTCCGCACCGCCGCCGCGCACGCTGTCCGCCGACAGCCGGCGGCGCGCGCTGGCCCACGCCCGCACCTGCTACGACCACCTGGCCGGCCGGGTCGGCGTGGCCATCGCCGACGCGATGACCGAGCGCGCGCTGGTGGACTGGGAGCACGGCCTGCGGCTCACGCCGGGTGGCGAGCGCTGGCTCGCCGAGCTCGCCATCGACGTGCCCGCCGCGGCCAAGCGGCCGGCGCTGCGGCCGTGCCTGGACTGGACCGAGCGCCGTCCGCACCTGGCCGGTGCCGTCGGCGCGGCGCTGTGCGGCCACGCTCTCGACAAGGGCTGGATCCGGCGGGTCGGCAGTACCCGCGCGGTGCTCGTCACGCCGGCCGGCCGCGAGGTGTTCTCCGGCGCGCTGGGGCTGTCCGCCGAGCTGCTGACCCCGGCCGCCAACTGACTCAGTTCTCTGATTCAGCCGACGTCCGCCGCCGGGCGCCGGTCTATGCGGCATGAGCATGGCGTCCGGCCTCCCGGTGCGCCAGCCGACGCCCGGCTCCCGCCCGGCAGACAACCGAATCAGAGCTCGAATAGGTTCACTCCTCGCGCGGCCCGGCCACCGGTGAACTGGTGGTCCCAGTGGGGATGGTGCCGCGCGGTTCCCATTCGGGTTCAGAAGGGGTGGAACATGTCAGCAGCCTCAATCAGTGTACGAAGAGCCTTGGCGTTCCTCGGGATGCTCGCCCTCACCTTCGCCGCGGTGGTGGTCGCGCCCGCGAGCCGGGCGCACGCCGCGGCGAACGTCGCGGTGCAGGTCGGCTACGCCGACAACCTGCGCGCGAACCCCAACAACTTCCCGACCCCGTGGGAAGGCGCGCCGAACGTCACCTACGGCGGCTGCAGCGTCCCCGGCGGCTGCACGTTCGACGCCGGCGCGCTGCGCGTGATCAACAACACCGGGGTCAACGTCAACGTCGACTACATCAAGGTGAGCTTCGGCACCTGCGTGTTCGACATCTGGCGGCACAACGTCCCGCTCGGTCCGAACGGGCAGTACATCGTCACCCAGACCATCAACTCCTTCAGCTCCGGCTGCACCTCCGACGGTTCCTTCGACACCTCGGACATCGGGCCCAACGGCGCGTCCTGGTCCGGGAACTGCAACCAGTCCGGCGTGGTCCCGCTGGTCACGGTGTCCATCGACGGCGTGGTCAGCAACTTCCCGGACACCGGCAAGATCCTGAACACCGGCGGCGTCGACGGCGCCAGCTGCGGCATGGGCAACGAGTCCCAGCAGTGGGCCCCGGTCGGCAGCGTCTCGTGCCCGGGCTCGATCCTGAAGCTGGCGCCGAGCCAGCAGGAACTCGCGGTCGGGTCCACGGCCTCGGTCACCGCCACCTACGTCAACAGCTGCGGCGACCCGCTGCAGGGCGCGTCGATCGCGTTCAAGGTCGCCAGCGGCCCGAATGCCGGGGTGGGAGGCGCCGTCTCCACGGACGCCTCGGGCAACGCGACGTTCAGCTATACCGGCACGGCTTCGGGCACTGACACCGTCGGCGCCTCGACGTCGAACCCGGCCGGCACCATCACCTCCAACACCGTCTCGGTCATCTGGGACGTCCTGCTCACCGGCGACGCCTACGGCCTGAAATCCTCCGGCCTGGTGGGCATCACACCGACCCCTGAGGCCGGTCCGGTGGCGACCACCGTGGCCAGCAACAGCTCGCCGCCGTGCGTGGTGACCATCAGTGGCCTGATCAGCGCCGGAACTCTGTGCGCGAACGTCTCCACCGCGGTCGGCCCCGCCTCCTCCACGGCCAACGCCTCGGTGCAGCACGTCGGCATTGGCCTGCTGGGCCTGCCGGCGATCGCGATCGGTGCGGTCACGTCCACCTCGCACTCGGTCTGCTCCGGCAGCACCGGCGGCGCCACCATCGCCAGCATCACGGTCGGCGGCGTCGTGGTCCCGGTCAGCGTCACCCCGGGCCCGAACACCACGGTGAACATCCTGGGGATCAAGCTGATCCTGAACGAGCAGATCGCCACGAACACCGCCACCGACCACGTGCTCACGGTCAACGCGGTGCACGTGATCGTGCCCGGCCTGCTGGACACGACCGTGGCCTCCTCGACGAGCGACATCCACGGGTGTGTGTGAGCTCTGAGATGAGCCGGTAGCGTACGGAAAGCCGACGGCCCGGCCGGGAATCCAATCCCCGGCCGGGCCGTCGTGCTGTGTAGCTGTGGTGCTGTGGTGCCGCCGCCCGATGCGGCGCCGTGCGGGCTCGTCAGCCCTGGCAGGCGGTGACCATCGCCTGAGCGTCGTTCAGCACCGAGGTGGTGTCGGGCATCTTCCCGGCGCCGGCCTGCTGCGCGAGGTTGATGTAGTCGTCGCCGACCTTCTTGATCGCCGCGGCCGCGGCCGGGTTGGTGGACTTCCCGGCGTCGGCGTGCAGCTTGTCCCCGATGCCCTTGATCGCGGACAGCGCGCCGGCCGGGTCGCTCGCCGCGCCGCTGAGCGCGCTGGAGCCGCTGGCCAGGTCCGAGGTGGCCGCCTGGCAGCCGGGGTCGCTGCCCCCGAGCCCGCCGACGGTGCCCCCCGAGGAACCGCCGGTGCTGGAGCTGTCCGAGGACGAGGCGCCGCCGGTGGAGCCCGCGGTGTCCGACGACGACGCGCCGCCGGTGGACGACCCGCCGGTCGACGACGACCCGCCGGAGGCGGCGGTCGTGCTCGACCCCAGACCGCCCGCGAGCGGGTTCCCCCCGGTGGAGCCGGTGGTGGTTCCGGACGAAGCGCAGCCCCCGAGCAGAATGACTGACGAGGCCACTGCCAAGCCGACGAGAGTCCGTACGCCACGCGTGGTGGACATGGTGTTACCCCCATTGTTGTTGGACGTGCGAAGTGCTTCGCCACGCTACCGCAACGGGTTGACGGCGAGTGCACAGACCGGAGGGTCATTCCCGATATCCCGGTCCAAAAGTGCACCGCCCGAGACTAAGGCGTGATGTCGATCGCTGAGATGATCTCCACCGCCTTCGTGACGGTCTCCGCCAACGTCTGCGTCACAGGTACGCCCAACCTACGCGCCAACCGGATCAGGTACCGGTTCCTTTCCGGATTCGGGCACTCCGGCGGGCAGCCGAGCACCACTTTGCCGGTGCGCGCGACGAATCCGAACTCCACATTCGTCGTGAAGCCGGGCAATGTCCGCAGATCGCGCGGGATCCAGAACAGGATCGCCGAGGCGCGCTCCAATCCCTCCCACTCCCACTCGATCTGGTCCTCGTACTCGGTTTCCCGCAGTCCTCCCGGGCTCTCCGGCACCAGGACGTGCAGCGTCCGCGGCGCGGTCCACGCGGCCTCCAGGGCCGCGATCGCCTGCGGACGCCAGGAGGCCACGGCCTCGGAACGCGGAGTCGGACCGGCCAGGAAGACGCTCGGTCCGGACGGGATGGCCTCGCGGGCCCACACGACGGAAACGGTCACCCGGCAATCATCGCCGCACCGCGAGGCATCCGTGCGTTCTCCCCGAATCCACCATCGGCGATTACCTTGCCAAAGGAGGACGACATCTCAATTCTCTGATCTCTATCCGCCGGATCCGCACCGGTCCGGCGAAGACGGGAGCCCGCGCATGTCGTTGACCCGCCGCCGCCTGCTCACCACGGGCGCCGCCACCTCGGCCCTGTCCCTGCTGCCGGCCTCGCTCACCAAGGCGATGGCCGCCGCCGCCCCGGACGACCGGCTGCACGCCCTGGACCAGATCGAGCACGTCATGATCCTGATGCAGGAGAACCGCAGCTTCGACCACTACTTCGGCACGCTGTCCGGCGTGCGGGGGTTCGGCGACCGCGACGCGATCCGCCTGCCCGACGGCCGTCCGGTGTTCTACCAGCCCGACACCGCCAACCCCGACGGCTACACCCTGCCGTTCCGCATCGACACCACCAAGACCAGCGGCGCCAAGTACCCGAGTACCGACCACAGCTGGCACGGCCAGCACGCCTCCTGGAACAACGGCGCCATGGACGGCTGGATGGCCGCGCACCGCCCGGCCGACGGCGGCCCGTGGTCCATGGGCTACCTGACGCGCGAGGACCTGCCGTTCCACTACGCGCTCGCCGACGCCTTCACCGTCTGCGACAACTACCACTGCTCGGCCTTCGGCCCCACGCACGCCAACCGGCTGTTCGCGATCAGCGGCACCAACGACCCCGACGGCGTGGCCGGCGGCCCGGTGGTGAGCAACAGCAACCCGGCGCCGTTCCGCTGGACCACCTACGCCGAGCGCCTGGAGGCGGCGGGCATCAGCTGGCGCTATTACGTCGCCAACACTCAGGGCTCGGACCTGAGCTGGTTCCAGAGCTTCCAGAACGCCCCGCACGATTCCCCCCTGTGGATCAACGGGATGCAGCCGCGGCCGCCGCAGGCGATCGCCGACGACATCGCCAACGGCGACCTGCCCGCCGTCAGCTGGCTGAACTCGCAGTACCTGCCCTCGATCGGGCAGCCGGAGGCCAGCGAGCACCCGCCGGCGCTGCCCGGGGCCGGGGCGCAGTACATCTGGGGCGTGCTGGACGCGCTCGGGCAGCACCCCGAGGTGTGGGCCAAGACCCTGCTGATCATCACCTACGACGAGAACGACGGCCTGTTCGACCACGTGCGGCCGCCGACCGCGCCGGCCGGGACGCCGGGGGAGTGGATCACCGTCGACCCGCTGCCGGCGGAGTGCCAGGGCATCGCCGGGCCCTCCGGGCTCGGCTTCCGGGTGCCGACGATCGTGGTCTCGCCGTGGAGCGCCGGCGGCTTCGTGTGCTCGGAGGTGTTCGACCACACCTCGACGCTGCGGCTGCTGGAGCGCCGCTTCGGCGTGCGGGAGACGAACATCAGCGCCTGGCGCCGCCGCACCGTCGGTGACCTGACCGGGACGTTGCGTATGCACGACCGGCCGCAGCACCGGTTCCCGAAGCTCCCGGACGCCGCGGCGCTCTACCAGCAGGAACTGAACGAGGTCGCGACGCTACCGGCCGTCGTTCCGCCGACCGTGCAGAGCATGCCGCGCCAGGAACGCGGACATAGGCGCCATATGGGCTGATTAGTCCGTTTTTGCCCCTCCGGGAAGGCTCTGAGAAGAGTTCAGGGCCTTCCCGGATTCGTTTGTCCCGAATGTGATCCGCTCGCCACGCTTCGTGAGATCTGCGTCGGAAAGGCGCCAATTCCCTTACTGCCGGTGTGTCCCTTATCAACGGCATGTCATCGTTCTTGTGATTTGCTCAGGCTTGTGCTTACCGTCTGGGGCATGCCCCGCCACGAGCGGGGACCTCGCCGGCCGGCACGCCGCATTCCTGCCCCGGACCGCGAGAGTCATTTTCTGCACCCGACCCCCGTGATCGGAGCAGGAGGCTGGCGCCCAGCGCTGGCCGGCGTGGCGGAGAGAGCTGACTGATCATGAGCAAGTCCATGCTGTCCGGCCGCAAGAAGGCCGGGATCGTCGTGGCCTCCGTGGCCGGCGCCGCGGTCGTGCTGCCCGCCCTGATGGCCTCCACCGCCAGCGCCGCCAGCGTCTCCACCTGGGACCAGGTCGCCTCCTGCGAGAGCGGCGGCAACTGGTCGATCAACACCGGCAACGGCTACTACGGCGGCCTGCAGTTCTCGACCAGCTCCTGGCTCGGGGCCGGCGGCGGCAAGTACGCCCCGCGCGCCGACCTGGCCACCAAGGACCAGCAGATAGCCGTGGCCGAGAACCTGCTGGCCTCCCAGGGCCCCGGCGCCTGGCCGGTCTGCGGCCCGCGCGCGGGCCTGAGCGCCGGTGGCGCGGCGGCCGCCGTGAACCCGGGCAGCGGCTCGACCGGCTCCAGCTCCAGCAGCTCCAGCACGACCCAGCAGCAGACCCAGACCCAGACGCAGCAGCAGGCGCCGAAGCAGCAGACGCAGCCGCAGCAGCAGTACAAGCAGTCCTGGAACTGGAACGCGCCGAAGCAGCAGAACACTCAGCCCGCCCCGGCCCAGAACGCGGCCCCGCAGGCTCAGCCGACCGGTGCGACCTACACCATCAAGAGTGGCGACACGCTGTCGCAGATCGCCGTCACCAACCACGTGGCCGGCGGCTGGCAGAGCCTGTTCCAGCTGAACAAGGGCCAGATCTCGAACCCGAACCTGATCTTCCCGGGCCAGGTCATCAAGCTCTGAGAACCGGATCCCCGGTGCCTTTTCGCCGCCCCGGCCTGCTTCGCGCGGGCCGGGGCCGGCGGTCTGTCGCAGGAGCCTTAGTCAGGCGGTGCGTGTCGCCGAGACCTCGTCCAGCGTTTGCTTGAGCGACGTCTCAGCATCCTGTGTCGCGGAGTCCAGCACCAGATGCGGCTCCGGCCACGCCTCCCACAACCCCTGCATCCGCTGCACATGTGTCCACGGCACCGTGGGCCGCCACCCCGGGATCCCCCGGTCCCGACCCTCGACCCGCGCCTTGTGCACTTCCGGATCCGAGCACACGCACTCCACCCCCACGAAGCGCGCCCCCAGACTCTCGGCCACCCGCCGATAGCGCTCCCGCACCTCGACCTCGTGCCCCGGCACGTCCAGCACCACGTCCAGTCCCAGCTGTAGCTGCCGCGCGAGCGCCCCGACGAGCATCATCTCGGCCAGCGGCACCATGTTCTCCTCCGTCAGCACCCGGAACGGCGTCAAAGCCCCGAGCTGCCAGTCCGTGGAGAACACCGCCGCCCGCAACTCCCGCGCCAACCCCTCGGCCAACGTGCTCTTTCCGGCCCCCGGCACCCCCGCGACCAGGATCGCGGCCGGCTTCGCCGCCGGGTCCAGGGGCGTCAGCTTCTCATAGGCCTGAAATGCGGCTTCGTAGTCGGTCATGGAACCGACCCTAGGCAAGCGACCGCCCGGAACCCGCGCGCTTTCGCTGACGGCGAACGCACGCCTGGCTAACCCTTCAACCGCCCCAACCGCTCGACAGCCTCGACCAGCACCTCGTCCTTCTTGCAGAACGCGAACCGCACCAGGCTCCGCGCCGCCTCGACGTCGTCGTAGAACACCTGGTTCGGAATCGCCACGACGCCGCACCGCTCAGGCAGTTCGCGGCAGAACTCCATCCCGTTCTTCTCGCTCAGCCCGCTGATGTCGGTGGTGACGAAGTACGTCCCGTCCGGCACGAACACCTCGAACCCGGCCGCGCTCAGCCCGCCGGCCAGCAGGTCGCGCTTGCGCCGCAGGTCGGCGCGCAGCGTCGTGAAGTACTCGTCCGGCAGAGCCAGGGCGGTAGCGGCGGCGTACTGGAAGGGGCCGCTCGCCACGTACGTCAGGAACTGCTTCGCGCTGCGGACCGCGGAGACCAGCGCCGGCGGCGCCGTCACCCAGCCGACCTTCCAGCCGGTGAAGGAGAAGGTCTTGCCCGCCGAGCCGATCGTGACCGTGCGCTCGCGCATCCCGGGCAGCGTGGCCAGCGGGATGTGCTCGGGGCCGAACGTCAGGTGCTCGTAGACCTCGTCGGTGACGACCAGCAGGTCGCGCTCGCACGCCAGCCGCGCGATCGCCTCGGACTCGGCGCGGGTGAGCACCATGCCGGTCGGGTTGTGCGGGGTGTTCAGCAGCAGCAGGCGGGTGCGGTCGGTTACGGCGGCGCGCAGCGCGTCCAGGTCGGGGCGGAAGTGCGGGGGACGCAGCGTCACCGGCACGCGCACGCCGCCGGCCATCGCGATGCAGGCCGTGTACGAGTCGTAGTACGGCTCAAACGCGACCACCTCGTCGCCGGGCTCCAGCAGCGCCAGCAGCGCCGCCGCGATGGCCTCGGTGGCGCCGGCGGTGACCAGCACCTCGGTGTCCGGGTCGAAGTCCAGGCCGTAGAAGCGCTTCTGGTGCTCGGCCACGGCCCTGCGCAGCTCCGGGATGCCGGGCCCGGGCGGGTACTGGTTGCCGTGCCCGGACAGCACCGCCTCGGCCGCCGCGCGCTTGATCTCCTCGGGGCCGTCGGTGTCCGGGAAGCCCTGGCCCAGGTTGATCGAGCCGGTGGCCACGGCCAGCGCCGACATCTCGGCGAAGATGGTGGTGCCCATCGGGGCCAGGCGGCTGTTGACGTAGGGCATGCGCATGACGCCATCCTGCCGTACCGGCACCGTCACGCACGGGTGGCCCGCGCGTCCTCGGCTCGTGCGTCCGCCGCGCATCCGCGGCGCACCCGACGTGCATCCGCCGCGCGAGCGCCGCCGCGAGTGCGCCGCACCGTGTGAAAGGCTTGCCCCATGGACTTGCGCATCTTCACCGAGCCCCAGCAGGGCGCCGACTACGACACCCTCCTCACCGTCGCCAAAGCCACCGAGGACCTGGGCTTCGACGCGTTCTTCCGCTCCGACCACTACCTGAAGATGGGCGACGTCACCGGCGCCCCCGGGCCCACCGACGCCTGGATCACGCTGGCCGGCCTGGCCCGCGAGACCAGCCGCATCAAGCTCGGCACCCTGGTCAGCCCGGCCACCTTCCGGCTGCCCGGCCCGCTGGCCATCGCCGTCGCGCAGGTCGACGCCATGGCCGGTCCGGGCCGCGTGGAGCTGGGCCTGGGCACCGGCTGGTTCGGCGACGAGCACACCGCCTACGGCATCCCCTTCCCGGAGAAGCGCTTCGGCCTGCTGGAGGAGCAGCTGGAGATCGTCACCGGGCTGTGGAACACCCCCGAAGGCGCGACCTACAGCTTCAAGGGCGAGCACTACACCCTCAGCGACTCCCCGGCGCTGCCCAAGCCGGTCACCAAGCCGCACCCGCCGATCATCATCGGCGGTGGCGGCCCGAAGCGCACCCCGCGCCTGGCCGCGCGCTACGCCGCCGAGTACAACACCTCGTTCAGGTCCTTCGAGGACAGCGAACGCCTGTTCGGCACGGTCCGCGAGGCCGTCGCCGCCAACGGCCGCGCCCCGGAGTCGATGACGTACTCCGCGGCCCTGGTGGCCTGCGTCGGCCGCGACGAGGCCGAGTACGCCAGGCGCGCCGCCGCGATCGGCCGCGAGCCGGCCGAGCTGCGCGAGAACGGCCTGGCCGGCACCCCGGCGGAGGTCGTGGACAAGCTCGGCCGCTACGCCGGCATCGGCACCCAGCGCGTCTACCTGCAGATCCTGGACCTGTCCGACCTGGACCACCTGGACCTGATCGCGAACGACGTGATGCGCCAGCTGTAAGCAGCACCCTGATGCCCAGCCCCCGCACCGACCTGAGCGCCGACTGCGCCGACTGCTTCGCGCTGTGCTGCGTGGGGCTGGCCTTCACGGCGTCCCGGGACTTCGCCGTCGACAAGTCCGCCGGGACGCCGTGCCCCAACCTCGCCGCCGACGACCGCTGCTCCATCCACACCGGACTGCGCGGCCGCGGCTTCCAGGGCTGCACCGTCTACGACTGCTTCGGCGCCGGCCAGAAGCTGTCCCAGCAGACCTTCGGCGGCGTGTCCTGGCGCGAGGCCCCGCACACCGCCGCGCAGATGTTCGCCGCGCTCCCGCTGATGCGCCAACTGCACGAGATGCTCTGGTACCTCACCGAAGCCGAGACCCTGGCCGCGGCCTCCGCGCTGCGCACCGAGATCAGCTGGTCCGCCGAGGAGACCGAACGCCTCACCGGGCTGCCCGCCGACGAACTGCTGGCCCTGGACGTCGCCGCCCACCGCCAGGGTGTCAGTGAACTGCTCTCCGAAGTCAGCACCCTGATCCGAGCCGGCATCGGCACCGGCCGCAAGAAGGACCGGCGAGGTGCCGACCTGATCGGCGCCCGCCTGCCACGAGCCGACCTGCACGGCGCGGACCTGCGCGGCGCCTACCTGATCGGCACCGACCTCTCCGGCGCCGACCTGCGCCGCGCCGACCTGATCGGCGCCGACCTGCGCGACGCGAACCTGGCCGGAGCCGACCTGACCGGCGCCATATTCCTGACCCAGACCCAGCTCAACGCAGCCCTCGGAGATCAGAGGACGAAGATCAGCGAAGGGCTGACGCGGCCCTCACGCTGGGAGTGACGGCCGGGGACGAACCGACCGCCGGGATAAGTTGAATAGTCCGCGGTTCCCGACCCAGGCCCCGGACAACAAAGCCCCGAACAAAGGCCTCAATCGTTCGGATCCGCCGCCAAAGCCCTGGTCCACCCTTCGGTGACCGCCGCGACATCCGCGGAGCCGGCGACCGTGAGCGCGACGTCACGATCCGACCAGCGGTCCGCCTGACCGGTCGCCGACGAACCCAGCAGCACCGCGCCGGTGACGTCCGCGTCGGCCTCGGCGCGCGCGGCCAGCGCCGCGAGCACACGATCGCGGTCGGCGGGGGTGAACATAGCGGCACATCATCTGTCAAAGGGTGCTTACAGGACAAGATCAAGGTTGCGCGCCGCACCTAAAGATCGTCGCCGAGCGTGATCGGGCGTGTGGTGATCACCGGTCGCCGGAACCGGTACCGCGCCTCGGCGTTGAGCGAATTTGAGGTGCGCGACGCCTTCTCGCCACACCCCGGCCGACCAGGCAAGTGCCCTGCTTCACAAGGTCTGTGCGGGCCTGGACGAGGCGGTATCCGTAGCAGGGCCGCCCGCCGGGCGCCAAGGCGGTCCGGACGTTGCCGTTTCGTGACGTGTTCATGGCGGATTCGTGTCCGCCAGCTCATAGCGATCATGGTCGAAACCCGAATAGGTTTTGCGCGTCAACATATCGGCGGCGCCTCCCGGGGGTAGGCGACGTGCGGAACCAGAAAGGGGCAAGCTCCCATGCGTAAGGCGATACTCGCTATCACCGCACTCGGCGCCGCGGTTGCGTTGAGCGCAGCTGGATGCAGTAGCTCGAAGAGCAGCGGCAGCTCCACCACCGGCGGCAGCAGCTCGACCACGAGCGCGGCCGGCGGCAGCAGCAGCAGTAGCAGCGGCACTCCGCACTACACGAACAACAAGGTCGGCGTCCTGCTCCCGGACACCAACTCCTCGCCGCGGTGGGTCAACTCCGACCCCAACGAGCTCAAGACCCAGTGCGACAGCTTGGGTCTGGTCTGCGACATCCAGAACGCGAACGGTTCGGCCACGACGCAGACGACCCAGGCGCAGTCGATGCTCAACGAGGGCGTCGGCGTCCTGATGATCGTCAACCTGGACTCCGGCTCGGCCAAGGCGATCGAGGCCCAGGCCCAGGCCAAGGGCGTCGTCACCATCGACTACGACCGCCTCACCCTCGGCGGCAGCGCGCAGTACTACGTGTCCTTCGACAACACCGCGGTCGGCACCCTTCAGGGCAACGCCCTGGTCAAGTGCCCGCAGGTGGCCGGCAAGACCGCCGTGAAGTACGTCGAGGAGGACGGCGCCGCGACCGACAACAACGCGACGCTGTTCAAGCAGGGCTACGAGGGCGTGCTGAGCAAGCAGGCCGGCTGGACCCTGGCCGGCGACCAGTCCGGCAACTGGGACAACCCGGCCGGTACCGCGCAGTCGACCTTCCAGAAGCTGCTGCAGGGCGCGCCGAACCTGAACGCGGTCATGGTCGCCAACGACGAGATGGCCAACGCCGTCATCACCGTGCTCAAGCAGCAGGGCCTCAACGGCAAGGTGGCCGTCTCCGGCCAGGACGCGACCGCGACCGGTCTGCAGAACATCCTGACCGGCGACCAGTGCTTCACGATCTACAAGCCGGTCAAGGGCGAGGCCGACGTGGCCGTCAAGCTGGCCAGCCAGATCCTGTCCGGCCAGAAGCCGACCGCGCCGGCCACGGTCCACGACGGGACCGGCAACCGTGACGTCCCGTCCTACCTGGCCACCCCGGTCGTGGTGGACAAGAGCAACATCACCCTGCCGTTCACCGACGGCTACCAGAAGGCCTCCGACGTGTGCACCGGCTCCTTCCAGGCGCTGTGCACGGCGGCCGGTATCAAGTAACCCCGCTCGACCCGCGGCGGTGCGCATCGGGTTCCCACTTTCCGATGCCGCCGCCGCTGGTCTGCGAGTGCTCCGCGCGGGAGCGTCCAATCCCCCTGCGAAGCCCACGGAGCGACCCGCGGCCGAGAAGTCGAAGGGTCGCTCAAGGCAAGACCGTTCGGGCTCGACCGCTCTGGCTCGACCGTTCGATTGCTGGGCGTCATGAGTTGAGAGAGGTGTGAGGTGACGGAAACAACCACGTCCACGACACCCCGGACGGCAGGATCGGGCGAGCCGATCCTTCAGTTGCGGGCAGTCAACAAGTCCTTCGGACCGGTGCACGTCCTGCAGGACGTCGAGTTCGAGGCGCACGCCGGCGAGGTCACCGCCCTGGTCGGTGACAACGGCGCCGGCAAGTCCACGCTGGTGAAGTGCATCGGTGGCACCTACGCCATCGACAGCGGCGAGTACCTGTTCGAGGGCCAGCCGGTCAAGGTGCACGACCCCCGCGACGCCGCCGCGCTCGGCATCGAGATCGTGTACCAGGACCTCGCGCTGTGCGAGAACCTGGACATCGTCGGGAACATGTTCCTGGGCCGCGAGCGTGTCTCGGCCTGGAAGACCCTGGACGAGAACACCATGGAGCGCCTGGCCGGCGAGACGCTGGCCGGCCTGTCGGTGCGCACCGTGAAGTCGTTGCGCCAGCAGGTCTCCAGCCTGTCCGGCGGCCAGCGGCAGACCGTGGCCATCGCCAAGTCGGTGCTCTGGAACTCCAAGGTCGTCATCCTCGACGAGCCGACCGCCGCCCTGGGTGTGGCCCAGACCGAGCAGGTCCTGGAGCTCGTCCGGCGCCTGGCCGACCGCGGCCACGCGGTCATCCTGATCTCGCACAACATGCGCGACGTGCTCGAGGTCTCCGACCGGATCGCCGCGCTGTACCTGGGCCGGATGGCCGCGCAGGTCAAGCGCTCGGACGTGACCCAGACCCAGATCGTCGAGCTGATCACCGCCGGCCGCTCCGGGGACCTGGGCCTGCAGCCCGGCACCAACGGCGGCGGCAACGGCAACGGCAACGGCAACGGGCACAACGCCCCGGCCGTCGGAGGCACCAGCCTCACCGCCGCCGGCGGGACCGGCATCACCGACGCGCTCGAAGCGGCCGACGCGAACACCGCAGCCGACGCGAACACCGATTCCGACGGGAAGGGGGCGGCCTCATGAGCAGCCAGCCTGTCACCGAGAACTCCACCGCCGCGGCCACCGGCACCGCCGCCGACGCGGCCCCCGCGGCCGGCGCGGCCGGCACCCTGCTGGCCTACGGCCGCAACCGCATCGACCGGGCCCGCGGCGGCGAGCTGGGCTCCATGCCCGCCGTGGCCGGCCTGGTCGTCCTGGTCATCTTCTTCGCGATCGTGCAGAACGGCTTCCTGTCGCTGTACAACATCGCCAACCTGGTCACCCAGGCCGCACCGATCATCGTGCTGGCCATGGGCCTGGTCTTCGTCCTGCTGCTGGGCGAGATCGACCTGAGCGCGGGCACCGCCTCCGGCGTGTGCGCGGCGCTGATGGCGGTCATGATCGTGCGGCACAACGTCGCCTGGTACTGGTCCGTGCTGGCCGCGATCATCGTCGGCGCGGTCCTGGGCTTCGCCATCGGCTGGCTGCGCGCCAAGGCCCGCATCCCCTCGTTCGTCGTCACCCTGGCCGCGTTCCTGTCCTTCCAGGGCATCGTGCTGATGCAGGTCGGCAAGGCCGGCTCCATCTCGCTGCCGGACCAGGCCGCCAAGCCGATCATCACGCTCGAGGGCTACAACAACAACCTGATGCCGCTGTGGCTGGGCTGGGTCATGCTGGCCGTGGTGGCCGGCGGCTACGCCCTGGTGAAGCTGCGCATCGCGGTCAGCAAGCGCGCGGCCGGCCTGGAAGCCGAGCCGGCCCTGGTGACGTTCTTCAAGACCGTCCTGATGCTGATCCTCGGCGCGATCTTCGTCTACCTGCTCGGCGAGAACCGCGCGATCCAGCAGAACGCGTTCTTCAACAACCTGAAGATCGAGGGCATCCCCTGGGTGGTGCTGCTGCTGATCGTCCTCACCGTCGGCCTGACCTTCCTGCTCGGCCGCACCCGCTACGGCCGGCACATCTACGCCGTCGGCGGCAACGACGAGGCCTCGCGCCGGGCCGGTATCCGGGTCGACCGGATCCGCATCTCGGTGTTCGTCCTGTGCTCCACGCTGGCCGCGGTGGCCGGCGTCGTGCAGGCCTCCCAGCTGGAGTCGGTGGCCTCGAACTTCGGCGCCGGCAACACCCTGCTGCTGGCCGTCGGCGCGGCCGTCATCGGCGGCACCAGCCTGTTCGGCGGCCGCGGCCGCATCATGGACGCGGTCTGGGGCGGCCTGGTCGTGGCGGTCATCCAGAACGGCATGGGCGACCTGATCAAGGGGGCGAACAGCCAGGCCTGGCAGTGGATCGTGACCGGCCTGGTGCTGCTCCTCGCGGCCGGCTTCGACGCGGCCTCCCGCCGGGTCGGACGGGGCGACGCGCACTGACCGGGTGATTCGGCCGGTCTCGGCCATAATGTCCGAGACCGGCCGATACCGGCCGACACGCGGGGAAACGCGCAGCGAGGAGAGAACCATGAGGGCCCGCAAGGGGTTCACCTACGGTGTGACCCAGGAGGAGCTGCGCCGGCACAACCTGTCCACTCTCCTGCGCTACGTCCACGAACACGGACCCACCTCGCGGGCGGTCCTGACCGCGAGCATGAACCTCAACCGCTCCACGATCGGCGCGCTCACCGCGGACCTGTCCTCGGCCGGCCTGGTCGAGGAGGAACTCCCCGGACAGCACCTCGGTGCCGGACGCCCCTCCCTGGTGGTCGTCCCGCGCGCCGCGCACGTCTACGCGCTCGCCTACATGATCGGCGTCGACTTCGTCGTCGCGGCCCGCGTCGGACTCGGCGGCCAGGTCCTGGACCGCCGCGAGCTCTACCGCCCGCGCGGCGACTACGACCTCGAAGACGTCATGGGGCACCTCGAACGCTTCACCGGCGAACTGCTCTCCGCCGAGGACATCCCGCCCGGCGCGCTGTGCGCCGGAGTCGGCGCCGCCGTCCCGGCCGCCGTCCGCTCCGCCGACGGCATGCTGCGCTTCGTGCCCAACATGAACTGGGACGACTGGGGCGACGCCCCCCTCGGCGACATCCTGCACCGCCGCCTGGTGGAGACCTTCGGCATCGGCGCCCCCGTCGCCGTCGGCAACGACGCCGACCTCGGCGCCCTGGCCGAACGCACCCGCGGCGCCGCCGTCGGCTGCGACGACGTGGTGTACCTGGTCGGCGAGGTCGGCGTCGGCGCCGGCGTGATCGCCGGCGGCGAAGCCATGTCCGGCCACGACGGCTACGCCGGCGAAGTCGGCCACATGGTCGTCAACCCCTCCGGCCGGCTGTGCCGCTGCGGCGCGCGCGGCTGCTGGGAGACCGAGATCGGCGAACCGGCGATCCTGGCCGCCGCCGGCCACGCCGACGGCCGCCGCGCGACCGTCGCCGAACTCGTCGCCGAGGCGACCGCCGGGGACGAGAAGGCCGTCCGCGCGCTGGAGCACATCGGCAGCTGGATCGCGTTGGGCGTGGCGAACATCGTCACGGTGTTCAACCCCAGCATGGTGATCTTCGGCGGCCTGTTCGACGACGTGTTCCCGGCGGTCCAGGGGCAGATCCGCACGAACCTGCTCTCCGGGAGCCTGGGCGTGGTGCGCGAAGGCGTGCGCCTGGTGACGCCGGGACTCGGAGCGGACTCCACGCTGATCGGCGCCGCGGAGAAGGCGTTCGAGCCGCTGCTGGCCGACCCGCTGGGGTTCCTGCAGCAGACGGCGCGGAACAACGCTGTGGCGGGCTGACTTTCCGGGCGCCCCACACGCTTTCAGCTATGACCGCCATGCCCGAACAGCCATTCCGCGCCCCATGATCGCCCGCCTAGCCTGGGGGCCATGACAGCGCATCCCGCCGCCTCCCTCGTCCTGCTCAACCCCGGTCCGGCGTGCACCTCCGAGCGCGTCCGCGACGCCCTCGGCCGCGGCGACTGGTGCCACCGCGAGCCGGAGTTCTCCGAGCTGCTCGGCTCCATCCGCGCCGGGCTCACCCGAGTGCTGAACATCGCCGACACCCACGAGGCGATCGTCGTCACCGGCTCCGGCACCTCCGCGATGGAGATGGCCGTGATCAGCGCGGTACGGGCCGGCCGCTCGATCCTGGTGGTGCGCAACGGCGTCTACGGCGACCGGCTCGCCCGGATCGCCGAGGTCAACGGGATCACCGCGCACTCGGTCACGGGGGAGTGGACCCAGCCGGCCGACCCCGAGGCCGTGCGGGCCGCGCTCGCCGCGCACCCCGACGTCGACGCCGTCGCGGTCGTCCAGCACGAGACCACCACCGGCATGATCAACCCGGTCGGCGCCATCGGCCGCATCGCCCGCGAGGCCGGGGTGCTGATGGTCGTCGACGCGATCAGCGCCACCGCGATCGAGGACGAGGGCCACGAAGACCTCAACGCCGACATCATCTGCGGCACCGCCAACAAAGGCCTGCACGGCCTGCCCGGCATCTCCTTCATCCTGTGCTCCCACAAAGGGATCGAACGCCTCCAGGAAGTACCGGTCCGCTCCCTCTACCTCAACGCCGACACCTACCTCACCGGCCAACGCAAGGGCGACGTCCCCTTCACCCCGGCCGTGCAGGTGTGCTTCGCCCTCGACGAGGCCATCAAGGAGTTGGAGGAACGCGGCGGCGTCGCGGCACGGGTCGCGCAATACCAGGCGCGCGCCGCGCTCGTCCGCGCCGGATTCGAACGGCTCGGCCTGGAGATCCTGATCCCCGCCGAGCACCGCTCCAACTCGATCTCGATGGTCTACCTGCCGGAGGGCATCACCTACCCCGAACTCCACGACGCGCTCAAGGACGAGGGCTTCGTCATCTACGCCGGCCAAGGCGACCTGGCGAAGACCTTCTTCCGGGTGTCCACGATGGGAGAGCTCCCGCTGCCGACGCTGGAGCGTTTCCTGACCGCGCTGGAAACGTCCATCTCCAAGATCCGCGCCGGTCGCTGAACGGAGGCCCGTTGTTAACCCGGGGGAATAGGCTGACGGACACGGGGCAGGAGGCGTGGGAAGTGGACCTACCGTGACGCAGCTGAACTTGCACCGCTTGTCGATCTTCATGACCGTGGTCGAGACCGGCGGCTTCTCCGCGGCCGCGCAAAAGCTCTACATGAGCCAGCCCTCGGTCTCCAACCACGTCCGCAACCTCGAACAGTCCCTGCAGACCACCCTCATCGACCGCTCCGGACCCCGCATCCGCCCCACCGCCGAGGGCGAGGTCCTGGTCGAGTACGCACGCCGGGTGTTCCTGCTCGCCGAGGAGGCGGTCGCGGCCATCCGCGAGGTCTCCGGCGTCCAGACCGGCCGCCTGGAAGTCGGCGGCACCACCACCGTCGGCACCTACCTGCTGCCGCGCCTGCTCGCCCGCTTCCGCGACCGGCACAACAACATCGAGTGCGACATCGTCGTCGGCAACAACGGCCAGATCGTCAAACGCCTCCTGGACGGCGAACTCGGCCTGGCCATCGTCGCCGGCCAACCCGGCGCGCCCCAACTGAAGACCGAGACGGTCCTGGACGAACGGCTGCTCCTGGTCGCCGCCCCCGGCCACCACCTCACCCGGACCCCCGGCACCCTCACCCCGCCCGACCTGGCCGCCGAACGCTTCCTGCTGCGCGAACCCGGCTCCCAAACCCGCGACCTGCAGGAAGCGGCCCTCATCGGCTGGGACCTCGACGACATGGCCAAGGCCGACATGTGGGGCCCGGAGACCATCAAACAGTCGGTCGCCGCCGGCCTGGGCATATCCCTGATCTCCGAGCACGCCATAGACGCCGAAGTCCGCGACGGCCGCCTGGTCGTCCTCGACGTCGACCCGCCACTGCGCTCCCGCCCCGTCGTCGTCGCCTACCGCCGCGACCGGCTGCTGTCACCGGCCGAACGCGCCTTCCTCGGGCTGGTGCGGGGGCTGCGGACGTGGCCCGCGGAATCGGCGGGGTGAGAGGGGGAGCGCCGCAAGGGAGCGCCGCAAACCCCGTGGCGCGCCGGCGACGAACCCTGACATGCTCACCGCCATGGGAATGCTGGACGCCTTCGCGGCGCGCGTCGCCGCGGGCACCGAAGTGCGCTTCCGCCCGACCGGCTCGTCCATGATCCCCCTGATCCGCAGCCGCCAGCAGGTGACCGTCGCGCCGGTGGACCCCGCGTCGCTCGAAGTCGGCGACATCGTGCTGGCGCGCGTCGCCGGCACCACCTACCTGCACCTGGTCTCGGCCGTCGACCACGCGAACTCCCGCGTCCAGATCAGCAACAACCGCGGCCGCCTCAACGGCTGGACCGGTCACGCGCGCGTGTCCGGCATCTGCACCGAGGTCGAGGGCGTGGCGCGCCCCGGCGCTGCCGGCAAGGTTCGCAAAAGCTAAGCGCACCTGCTCCGCGACAGACGATGACCACGATCATGCCCATCATCGGTATGGTAACCATCTGATCGTCAGTCGCAGAACGGGATGGGGGCCGATGACGATGCAGACTCTTGGTGCCGGGGACCCGCACCGGATCGGGCCGTACGTCCTGACCGGCCGGCTGGGAGCCGGCGGCATGGGCAGTGTCTACCTGGGCTGGGACCCGGCCGGTCAGCCGGCGGCCGTGAAGGTGGTCCGCAACGACTTCCTGCAGGACCCCGACTTCCGGGCCCGCTTCCGCCGCGAGATCTCCTCGGCGCGGCGGGTCAGCGGGCCGTGGATCTCCCGGGTCCTGGACGCCGATCCGGATGCCGAGTCGCCGTGGCTGGCCACCGAGTACGTGGCCGGACCCACCCTGGACGCCGCGGTCACGCGCTTCGGTCCGCTGCCCACCGAGACCGTCGCGGTGCTCGCGCAGTGCCTGGGCCAGGCGCTGGCGGCCGTGCACGCGGCCGGCGTGGTGCACCGGGACATCAAGCCGAACAACATCCTGCTGGCCGCCGACGGTCCGCGCATCATCGACTTCGGCATCGCCCGCGCGACCGACGACACCAAGCTCACCGCCACCCACGCCGGCGTGCTCGGCGTGGCCGGCTTCATCGCGCCGGAGCGCATCGAGCGCCAGGCGATGCTGCCGGCCGGCGACGTCTTCGCCGGCGGCGTGGTGCTGGCCTTCGCGGCCACCGGCAAGCTGGCCTTCGGCGGCGGCGAGCCGGTCACCGTCGCCTACCGAGTCGTGCACGGCACGCCGGACCTGGCCGACCTGCCCGAGGAACTGCGGCCGCTGGTCGCGCAGTGCCTGGCCAAGGACCCCGAGCAGCGCCCCGACGCCACGCGCATGGCCGCCGAGGCCGAGCGGCTGCGCGGCGCCAGCGACTGGCCCGGCGTGCCGGTGACCACCACCGACTTCTCCAGCGGCGGCATCACCGGCGACACGCTGGAGCTGGCCACGACCTGGCTGCCCAAGCCGCTGGCCATGCACACCGTGCGCGACTACGACCTGACCGCGGCGCACGCGGCCGCCGAGACCGCGCGCCTGGACCTGCGGCAGGACCCGCGTCCGCCGGGTTCCGGCGGGATGGCCGGCGCCGGCGGCGTCGCCGGGTTCGGCGCCGACTTCGGCCCCGGCCACGAGGCGGGAGGCTTGACCGGCAGCGCGGTGAACGCCGCGGGGTTCGGTGACATGTCCGGGCGCGCGCGGTCCGGCGGTTCGAACGGCGGCCCGTACGGCCTCGGTGGTCCGAACGGTCCGAACGGTCCGAACGGTCCCGGCGGTGCGAACGGCCTCGGCGGCCCGAACGGCCCGTACGGTCCCCAAGGCCCGCACGGCACCGGCTCGCAACGCCCCGGCGACACCGAGCAGATGCCGCCGAGCCGCAAGCGGCCGGTCGCCCTCGTCGTCGCCGCCTCAGTGGTGGCGGTCGGGCTGGTCGCCGGGGGAGTGGCGATGGCGTTCGGCGGCGGCAAGTCGGACACCACCGCGTCGCAGGGCAGCGCTTCGACTCAGGCCGCCGCCCAGAGCTCGGCGGCAAAGGACGGCGGCGACCTGTCCGGCGGCAACTCCAAGCCGGGTGACTCCCTGCCGACCTCCAACGGCATCCCGCCGTCCGGCAGCAGCACCTCCTCGGCGGCTGCACCGACCGGCCAGGCCCAGAACTCCTCGACCGGCGGCCAGGTCCAGCCCTCTTCGGCCGGGCATTCCTCGGCCGCCGGCGCGCCGAGCGCCCCGGCCTCGCATACCACCACCCAGCAGGCCCCGCCGCCGTCCACCTCGAAGGCGCCCGCCCCGCCGCCCTCGACGTCGCAGGCCCCTGCGCCGGCGCCGGTCCCGTGCGGCGGCACCGCATCGACCCCGCAGGGCACCGGCATCAACTGCCCCTTCGACACGGCGGGCAACGGCTACAGCGGCGGCTCCCCGGTCCTGGACAGCGGCGGCGGCAACGTCGGCTACCTGCCGCAGGGCACGAACTGGGTGATCTGCCAGGCCCAGGGCCGTAGCGTGAGCGAGAGCAACGGGCAGTACTTCAACAACTGGTGGGCCTGGACCGAGGCCAACAACCAGCACTGGGGCTGGGTCAACGCCGTCGACGGCCACGGCGGCGCCAACAACGGCGCGTTCGGCAACGTCCCGATGTGCAACGGCTCGAAGGGCGCGCCACCGCAATAGGGCGCGGGCTAGACGGAATCCTTACGTCGTGTGAGTACGGTCATCACCATGAGTGATCGGAGATCTCGGACGACGCGCTGGGGCGCGGTGCTGGCAGCGGGACTGCTCGCCGGCGCCTGCACCACCGGTTCCGCAAAGCCTCATGGCAGCGCGAGCTCGACCTCGACCTCGTCGTCATCGTCGTCGGGCTCGGGCGCGCCGTCGGCCCCGTCCTCGGGCACGCTGCTGCCCGCCGGCGTGACCGCGCTGCCCGCAGGCCCGGGGCCCGGCGCGCCGGTCGGCGCCGACAAGATCCAGCACATCGTCGTGATCATGCAGGAGAACAGGAGCTTCGACTCCTACTTCGGCACGTACCCCGGCGCCGCCGGCATCCCCGCCGGAGCCTGCGTCCCCGATGCCGCAACCGGCAAGTGCGACCCGCCGTTCCACGACGGCAACCTCGTCAACAAAGGCGGCCCGCACAGCCAGAACAACGCCGCCGCCGACATCGACGGCGGCAAGATGGACGGCTTCGTCGGCCAGGTCGCGACCGGCGCCGCGGCGCAGAATACACCGTGCACGAACCCTGACAACCCCAACTGCGTCCCGGTCGGCGAGCCGGACGTCATGGGCTGGCACGACGCCCGCGAGATCCCCAACTACTGGTCCTACGCGCAGCATTTCACCTTGCAGGACCACATGTTCGAGCCGAACGCCTCCTGGTCGCTGCCGGCGCACCTGTTCCTGGTCTCGGAGTGGTCGGCGCACTGCACCAAGGCCAACGATCCGAGCAGCTGTACCAACGCTCTGCAGAACCCGGGCATGAAGAACTATGCCTGGACCGATCTGACGTATCTGATGTACCGCGCGGGAATCAGCTGGGGTTACTACCTCGTGAGCGGCAGCGAACCGGACTGCGAGGACGACGCCGCGACGTGCGCGCCGGTGAAGCAGGACGTGAAGACGCCCGGCATCTGGAACCCGCTCCCGGAGTTCTCGACCGTGAAGGACGACGGCCAGGTCGGCAACATCCAGTCCGTCGACAACTTCGTCACCGCCGCCACCAAGGGCACACTGCCCCAGGTCTCCTGGGTCGTGCCGTCCCAGCAGGTCAGCGAACACCCGCCGGCCTCGATCGCCGACGGCCAGGCCTACGTTACCAACCTGGTGAACGCGGTCATGAAGGGCCCGGACTGGAGCTCCACGGCGATCTTCCTGTCCTGGGACGACTGGGGCGGCTTCTACGACCACGTGGCGCCGCCGTCCGTGGACGGCAACGGCTATGGGCTGCGCGTCCCCGGCATCGTCATCAATCCCTACGCCAAGCAGGGGACGATCGACCACCAGACGCTCAGCTTCGACGCCTACGACAAGCTGATCGAGGACCGTTTCCTGAAGGGCCAGCGCCTGGACCCGGCCACCGACGGCCGCCCCGACCCGCGTCCGGACGTGCGCGAGGACGCCTCGCAGCTCGGCGACCTGTGGAAGGACTTCGACTTCAACCAGCAGCCGGCCGCTTCGCTGGTGCTCTCCGAGCATCCGCCGCCGGGACCGGCGAGCCGGTAGCAGGTAGCCGATAGCCGGCAAACGATAGTCGGCAAACAGCAACCGCCGGCAGGCCGCGGCGCGCCGTTCCGGACGGTGTGCCGTCCGATCGGCGAGCCGAAAAGGCCACTCAGCCGTTCCTGTGGTGGAGTGATCGGGGAAACCCCGTACCGGAACCCCCGAACACCCCTACCACCCACACCACCGACAGTGAGGACCGCCGATCATGGCGCGATTCAAAGTGGGCGTCCAGCTGCGCCCCCAGCACACCGACATCACCGCCCTGCGCGAGGCGTGGCAGCGTGCGGACGAGCTCGGCGTCGACTCGATCTTCACCTGGGACCACTTCTACCCGCTCAACGGCGACCCGGAGGGCACCCACTTCGAGGGGTCCAGCCTGCTCGCCGCGATGGCCGTGACCACCACGCGGGCCCGGTTCGGGATGCTCGTGTACTGCAACAGCTACCGCAACCCCGAGCTGCTGGCGGACATGGCCCGGACCGTCGACCTGCTCTCCGGCGGCCGGTACGTGCTGGGCGTCGGCGCCGGCTGGTTCGAGCGGGACTACACCGAGTACGGCTACGAGTTCGGCACCGCGCCGGAGCGCCTGCGGGCCCTGGGCGAGGCGCTGCCGCGGATCAAGGAGCGGCTGGGCAAGCTCAAGCCGGCCGACCCGGACCTGCCGATCCTGATCGGCGGCGGCGGGGAGAAGGTGACGCTGCGGCTGGTCGCGCAGTACGCCGACCTGTGGAACACCTTCGGGCCGGTGGAGAACTTCCGGCACAAGAACCAGGTGCTGAACGAGTGGTGCGCGAAGCTCGGCCGCGACCCCAAGGCCGTGGAGCGCACCGTGATGATCGGCGACGACGAGATCGACAACTACCAGGCGTACCTGGACGCCGGCGCCGACCACATCATCCTCGGCGGGAACCACCCGTTCGAGTTGGACAACGTGCGGCGGCTGCTGGCGCACGCGCAGGACTGAGGACTCCCTGGGGGGAGACGTCAGGGGCCTGGTTCGGTGTGAACCAGGCCCCTGATCGTGTTCAGCTCATCGCGGTGTGAGCCGGCGGCGGCGTACCGCTACGGCAGCTTCCACTTCTGAGCGTTGGTAGCGTTGCAGGTGTAGATCTGCAACTGCGTGCCGTCGGTGGTGCTGCTGTTCGGGTCGTCCAGGCACTTGCCGGACTGCGGGTTCAGCAGCGAGCCGTTGGACGTCTGCTGCCACACCTGCGACCCGGTGCCGTTGCACGTGTACAGCTGCACCAGCGTGCCGTTGGCGGTACCGCCGTTGGTGACGTCCACGCAACCGCCCATGACGCCCAGGCTGCCGTTGGAGTTGACGGTGAACTGCTGCGCGACCGAGCCGTTGCAGGTCCACAGCTGGATCTTGGTGCCGTTGGCGGTGTTGCGGTTGTTGTCGTCCGCGCACTTGCCGGCGATGCCGGAGGTGATCGGGCCGGTGTTCGAGGTGGCGCTCTGGTCGTACGCAGGCGGCGCGTCAGTGGCCGCGGTGCCCCAGGACGAGGCCGCGGAGCCGAGGGTGAAGTCCAGCGTCACGCCGGCCTTCCACGTCGAGGCCGGGAGCCAGGTGTGGGTGCTCGCCGCGCCGTTCACGTTGAGCGACTGCACGTAGTAGTTGCTCGCCGAGGCGGCCGGGGCGTTGATGGTGATGTTCGAGCCGGAGTCCAGGTGGACGATCGCCTGCGTGAACAGCGGGCTGTTGAACGCCAGGTCCGCGCTGCCCGGGGTCACCGGGTACATGCCCAGGGCGCCCCACACGTACTGCGAGGACATGGTGCCCAGGTCGTCGTTGTTCGGGAAGCCGGCGGGAGTGTCCTGGTACAGCTGGTTCAGGACCCGGTTCACCACCGACTGGGTGTGCGAGGGCTCGCCGGTCCAGTCGTAGAACCAGGGCGTGCCCAGGTCCACCTCGTTGGACAGGAACGACTGGTCGGAGCTGGTGCTGTTGAACGTCTGGAAGTAGTAGTCCAGCGCCGAGTTGATCGCGCTGTTGCCGCCGTAGAGCGCGGCCAGCGCCGGCTGGTCGAAGCCGACGTCGAAGCGGTTCTGCGCGGCCGTGGACTCGGTGAACCCGGTCGTGGTGCCGGTGTTGATGCTGTCGAAGCTGCCGTTGCTCTGCACCGGGTTCAGCAGGTCGTTGGCCGGGTTGAAGATGTGCTTCCAGTTGTTGGCCCGGATGTTGAACTTGACGCTGTTCGCGGTGTCGCCCTGGGACAGCGCGAACTTCGACAGGGCGAAGTCGGCGTTGTCGTACTCGATCAGGCTGGAGGCCGTGTCGCGGACGTTGCAGCAGCCCAGCGAGCCGGTGTAGAGGTCGGAGGGCAGGTAGCCATAGGTGTTCTCCAGGCTGGTGCCGCGGCGCACGTTGTTGTTCGTCGTGGCCTCGGTGAGCATGTCCGACAGCGCGGTCGAGGTGTCGAAGCCGGTACCGCCGAACGCGTAGTAGTTCGAGATCGCGGCGGTGGCCGGGTCGCCGTCCATGACCCAGTTGTAGAAGTTCATGAAGCCCCACTGCGGGAACGTCCCGCCCTGGGCGTAGTCGTTGACCAGGGACTGCGCCGCGTCCGAGGCGATCGAGGGATCGACCATCGCCTCCAGCTGGGTCTGGCCCTTGTAGACGTCCCAGCCGGAGAACTGGTCGTACTGCTGGTGCCCGGACGGCGCGGTGTGCACGGCGTTGTCGAAGCCCATGTACTGGCCGTTGACGTCGGTCACCGTGTTGGGGTGCAGCAGCGCGTGGTAGAGCGAGGTGTAGAACAGCTGCTGCTGCGTGGAGGTGCCGCCGGCTATCTGGATCTTGTTCAGCTGGGCGTTCCACGCGTTGTGGTTCGCGGTCTGCACCGAGCTGAAGGAGAACCCTGAGTTCTCCGCGGACAGGTTCGCGGAAGCGTTTGCGGCGCTCACATAGGAGATGCCGACCTTGGCCTGGACGACCTGGTTGGAGCTGGCGTTGAACTGCAGGAACACCGAGTTGGGGCCGGGCTGGCCGGACTCGGTGACGATCTGCGAGGCCGAGGTGAAGGGCTGGTCGAAGACCATGTCGAAGTGCAGCGTGTAGCTGCCGGTCTCACCGCAGAAGCCGCCGGAGGTCGCGGTGCCGGTGACCTCGTTGTTGCCGACGAGCTGCGCGCTGGAGGCGGTGGTGCCGTTCTGGCTGTCCAGCAGCTTGAGCAGGACGTCGGCCTGGCTGGTGGACGGGAACGTGAAGCGGGCCATGCCGGTGTGCGCGGTGGTCGTCAGCTCGGTCTTCACCGGGGTCGAGCCGGTCTTCACGGTGTAGTAGCCGGCGGTGCCCTGCTCGCTGCTGTGGTCGATCGGCTCGTCGATGACACCGGGGTCGCCGGAGGGCAGCGCCCCGGTCAGCGGCAGCACCGGGATGTCGCCCATGGCGCCGCAGCCGGGACCGGCCATGTGCGTCAGCGAGAAGCCGCGGGTCTGGCCGTCGCTGTAGTCATACCCTCCCCCGGCGTTGCGGCCGCTCACCGAGTCCGGACTCCACTGGACCATGCCGAACGGCGAGTCCGCGCCCGGGAAGTCGTTGCCGCCGCCGGAGGTCATCACCAGGGTGTTGACCGTCGAGGCCGGATCGGCGACGAAGGCGGCGTGCACGGCGGCTTTGGTGCTGGCGTTCGCGGCGCCCGCGGAGAGTCCGGCGGTGCCCAGCGCGGCGGCGGCCACCAGGGCCCCGGCCGGTATCAGGGAGCTGAGGCGCGATCTGCGCCCTGTGTGGTTCGAACCGGTCACGATGTCTCTTCTCTCGATGACGACTGACTCAGTATCTTGTGAACGTTCACAGGCATCGGGGATTGTCTGGCCCCTGAGAAGAGTTGTCAATGGGACGCACTACTGAATCACGGATGGTAACGTTAACCAGCCGAACAAGGAGGTCGGATGGCAGCGCGGCCCACGATGAAGGACGTGGCGCGGGCGGCGGGGGTGTCGCTGATGACGGTCTCGCGGGTGGTGGCCGGCGAGGCCGGCGTGGCCCCGCAGACCGCGGCCCGGGTCGAGGAGGCGATCAGGGCTCTGGGATACCAGCGTAACGACATCGCCCGGAACCTGCGCCGCAAGGCCCAGGACTCCCGCACGATCGGCCTGGTGGTCGACGACCTGGCGAACCCCTTCTTCTCCGCCCTGGCCCGCTCCGTCGAGGACGAAGCGTACCGCCGAGGCTTCCTGGTCCTGGTCGGCAGCACCAACGACGACCCCCGCCGCGAACGCGACGTGGTCTCCGCCTTCAGCGCCCGCCAGGTCGACGGCCTGGTCCTGGTCCCCACCGGCGGCAACCGCCCCTTCTTCCGGGCCCAGATGGCGCGCGGCGTGAAGGTGGTCTGCGTCGACCGCCCCGCCACCGGCCTGGACGTAGACTGCGTCGCCGTCGACAACCGCGCCGGCACCGCCACCGCCGTCCGCCACCTCCTGGACCTCGGCCACAGCCGCATCGCCTACCTGGGCGACCGCCAGGAGATCTGGACCCAACGCGAACGCTTCATCGGCTACGAACAGGCCATGCGCGCCGCCGGCCTCGCCGTGGACCCGACCCTGGTCCGCCACGGCCTGCGCGGCGTCCCGGAAGCAGCCGCCGCCATCAGCGAACTGATGACAGCACCCAGCCCCCCGACAGCCCTGTTCAGCGGCAACGACCTGGTCACCCTCGGCGCGGTCGAAGCAGGCGCCTTCCGCCGCTTCGCCCTGGTCGGCTTCGACGACTTCCTCCTCGCCGACAAGCTCGACCCACCGATCTCCGTAGTCAGCCAGGACCCGGCAGCCCTCGGCCGCACCGCCGCACAACTCCTGTTCGGCCGCATCGACGGCGACAACGCCTCCGCCCGCTCAGTAGTCCTCGCAACCCGCTTCATCGACCGCGGTTCCGGCGGCGCCCCCATCGGCCCGCCCCTCCCCGGCGGCGCGTAGCGCTTCAGGCCGCCGCCCACCGCCAGGGCGGCCTGGAGCGCTACGCGCGGCGGCGGCGGCGCCGCCGCCTGCGCCGCGCCGCCGCGCTCGTCGACGACGGCAGCTCGACCACCCGCTGGGCCAGCGCCGC